>JBKPDM010000248.1:0-3985 GCA_046727895.1 Pseudomonadota bacterium
AGTTTGAGAGGCGGGTGGTGCATCTGATCCACTGGTCTCTTTGGCTGCAATCCCGAGTGGCAGAACAGATTCGTTGCGCCGGTCTGGGCTTCGACGCCGGTCCGGGGATTAAACAAACTCCGGGCAGCGGCGTCAAATCCGGGTCGTCCGCACCGACCGCGCGCACCGCAGGTGGAATGCGGTGAAGGCCGATGATGGCCACTCGCCGAGGATTCGGCAAGCCGATGGCACGCGACCACATCGACTTCGACGGCGTGATTCCCGCTTACATGATTGATAGTTGCGCGCCTGCCAAGCAGGCGCTCTTTTCGCCTACCGCCGCTTAGCTCGCAGCGATAATGACCACCGGCCGACGTGCCGCGGCTGGCAGCACACCGCCATCGCCGCCCGCCACCACGCACGCCGCATCGCTCTCCGGCCAGAGCATGCCGAGCGCGCTCGCGCTCCAGCCGGCGACCATGGCGCCGTCCCAGGCAGCGTCGTCGAGCTCGGCGCGCTGGACCCGACGACGATGGGCGCGCCGCAAGGCGGCATCATTACGCCCTGAACACAAAAGATAACCCTTGCCGACGAACAGCTCTGGGCCCTCGGATGGCGGCAACTTGTCGCCTGAGGGGCTGGCCGGTAGCGGGATCGAGTGCCGAATGATGATGGTGTCGTCGCCGACCAGGATCTCTTTGACCAGCAGCCGCACGACCCGCTGCCGCTCCTGGACCTGTAGAGTGTCGGCCGACGACCGCAGCCGGGGTTAGGAACGCCGATAACGTCTCGGCGAGCCGCAGGTAGGCAGTGCGATCGCCCGCCTGGTCCACGATCGAGCGCAATTCGGCCTGCATGGCTCGTCGAGCGACATCAGGTCTTCCTGGTAGGCCGTCAACAGACGGTTCATGCTCTTTCGGGCCCGCGCCAGATCGCGTTGCAGGATCTCCTCTCGCCGCTTGGTCGGGCTGGAGGCTTGCGCGGCGGCCAGGCGGCGGTCGAGCTCTCTTTGGATGAGGCTGGGGTCTTCGAGCAGCCTGACGATCTCGGTCCAAACGATCCGATCGAGCAGGTCCTGCCGCACGGGGCGGTTGTCGCAGACCGGGCCGCCGAGATAGCGCCAGGCGTCCGAGCCCAGGCAGTGATAGTAGTGGATCTTGCGTGCGCTCGACCTGGTCGAGGTGCGGTAGAGGGCGTAGCCGCACTTGCTGCAGGACACCAGGCCCTGCACGATGCTGGGCTCGACGGTGCGCCGCGGTGCGTGAAGCTTGTTGGCCTCGAGCAGCTCCTGGGCGAGCGCGAACGTCGCATCATCGATGATGGCAGGCACTGGGATCTCGATCCAATGATCGCGCGGTCGCTCATGGTTTGCGCTGTTGCGCGCGGCAATCCCGCCGCGCAGCCGCAGCGGCCGCGTGACCCGCTGGCGCGGAGCGGTCCGAGTCTTGCCGAAGCAGGCGGCCCCCTTGTACGCCGGGTTGCGGAGCATGGCCCAGACGGTCGACCGCTCCCAGCGCGACCTCCGCTTGCGCGTCGGCACGCCCCGCTCATTGAGCAGGCGCGCAATCGCGCCGATGCTCATTCCCTGGACGGTGTAGCGCTCGTAGACCATGCGCACCACATCGGCCTCGACCTCGATAATCTCGTAGTACGCCGCGGCCTCGTCGCTCTTGCGGACGTAGCGATAGCCGTACGGTGCGCCACTCAACACGCTCACCTGCCCCTGACGGGCGCGGTGGCGCTTACCCCGGCGTGATCGCTCGAGGATCTGCGCCCGTTCGTATTCGGCGATCATGCCCTGGAACTGCAGCAGCAGCTGATCCTCCGGCGTCGCGGTCTGCGGCGCCTTGATAAAGACGGTCTCGACACCGTGGCGGGCGAACTCCTCGACCAGGAGATCTGGTACGCGTACTTCCGGCTCAACCGATCCGGCGCATACACCAAGATGGCGTGCAGCTGTCCTTCCGCCGCGAGATCGCGCACGCGCTCGAGCCCAGGACGTACCAGGCTTGCGCCGCTATAGCCCTCGTCTTCAAAGATCCACGCGTCGGGGACGCTGTAGCCGTGATCGCGGGCGAACTCGATCAGCGCCGCCGTCTGACTGGCAACCGGGTTCTCCTCTTTCTGCTTGTCGGAGGAGACCCTCGCATAGATCGCGGCGCTCTTCATGGTCCTCTCCGGTCACCCTGCGCAGCTCACCGGCGATGCGAACGCGATCAGGCACAAGGAGCTCATAGACCTGCTGGAGCTTCGCGGCGAGCAGGCGATCGAAGGCATAGTCGAGTCGGACATCGCGGCTCTCCCTCTTCCGCCGGTCAGCCATGCTCGCGGGCGGCCGCCAGAAAGGCCGCGACGGCTCGTGCCACAATCTCGCCGAGCGTCAGCCCGCTGGCGGCCGAGAAAGCACGCAAATCGCGCACGACGTTGCCCGGGATCTTGAGTGTGATCGGCA
Source organism: Pseudomonadota bacterium (assembly GCA_046727895.1). GTDB lineage: Bacteria > Pseudomonadota > Alphaproteobacteria > Geminicoccales > Geminicoccaceae > DATAOG01. The sequence goes on from JBKPDM010000248.1 coordinate 2,432, forward strand.
CCGCGGCCTCGGCCACTGGCAGCGGGCGTTCGATCGCCTGCGCCTCTTCGAGGTACCGGTAAGCTTGGCGCCGCGAGATGCCAAACTCGCGCGACAACACCACGGCCGCCTCGGCCATGCTGCTCCCGCGCGCGAGCAAGCCATGCGCTGCGTTCAATCGCTCGACCTTTTGACCGTGCGTGGATCGCGGCATGTTACCGTTTGCGGCGCAGATCAAGCACTGAGTGCGATCGCCACCCCTCGATCGAGCGCTCAAAGCAGAAGTTGCCTTTTGTGTTCAGGGCGTAATCTCGCCCCCGCTCCCCAACACGAGCATCGGGAGCAACGATCGACGGCAACCCGAAAGGCGAGGTGCGTCCATGGTCGACCGAGAACCACTCAAACGCGACCGAAACGCGGGGCGCAAGCGTCACCGCGGTTCTGCGCGAGTCTCGGAACTCGTCTTGGCCCCGCGCAGCCTTGCCTTTCGCGCTGGTCCGGTGCATGGTCGGCATTCAGAAACCACATCCGGAGATCCCGGGTAAGGCCCGCAAGATGGTGGAAATTGCTGCAAGTCTCATTGAGGGTTTGAGCCAACGAGACGTGGTGCTCGCATCTGAGACGGAGAGCCGGCGGAAGCTGCTCACCGCTGCGGGGCTTGCGTTTCGCGTCGTAGGGCCGGACGTGGACGAGGCGGCGATCCATGAAGCGCTCTTCAAGGACAAGGGGGAGGTGGATCCGGGCGATGTCGCCGAACTGCTCGCGCGGGCGAAGGCCCAGGAGGTAAGCGCGCGGTTCCCCGGAGCGCTTGTCATCGGGGCCGCGCAGGCACTCTCACTCAACGGAAAGATACTCGACAAGCCGAAGGACCACGATGCCGTCCGCGACACTCTGTTCGCGCTCCGAGGCAAGACGCATCAGCTCCACTCGGCAGTAGCGCTCGCCGAAGGAGGGCAAGTCACCTGGACTCACATCGAGACAGCCCATCTGACGATGCGGCCGTTCTCCCCACAGTTCCTCGGCCAATATCTTGCTGCCGCCGGCCCTCAAGTCTATCAGTCGGTCGGCGCCTATCAGCTCGACGGACTCGGAATACAGCTCTTCGATCGTATTGAAGGTGACTACTTCGCGATCCTCGGACTGCCGCTCCTACTCTTGTGTGCACGCCTTCGCGAACAGCGCGTCCTGGCCTCATGATAGAGATGAAGCGGCCTGATTTCTTGCGATCTCCGCTCCGAGTTCATTCGTGATAATCTCAAGGCAGATTCCTTGCAACTCATGATCCCGCGCACGGGCAGGAAAGGCCGCAATCGCTGCAACGCGCCCCTTAATCTCAAAGCCCCATTGTCCGGCCATGCCTTAAATCCCTTTTCCCAGTGGCTGCGGGAGTTCACCCTACGCTTGGCCCGCGCCCGCCGCGGTCGAGATCGCGGCCAACCTGATACTTTACCTTAGTTGATTATGCCCGGACCGGCTCATATCCTGCCTACTTGGCCGCCAGATTAATGGAGGCTCACGACCACATCGAGTGTGATGAGAAGACGATGGCAGACGCAGCGTTGAAGCTCATGAGCT
>JBKPDM010000249.1:0-6744 GCA_046727895.1 Pseudomonadota bacterium
GCCGGAGAAGATGTCCAGAGCGGGCATCAGCGTTGTCCTCTTTGAGAGAGTGGCCCGGCGTCAGCGGGCGATGATGGTGAGGGCGGCGAGCTGGCCGAGCGCGGTCGTCTGCTCACCCCCGGTGATGCCGGCGAGCCAGACCAGCTCGGCGGCGTTGACCTCGGCGAGCCGCACGATGGCGACGCCCTCGGCATCGGCGGCCGAGGCGTCGACGGCGTCGTAGAGAATGCCGGCCGCGACCTCCGAGCCATCGGCGGCGGCAGGATCGAGCGCCTTGTACTTGCCGCTCGCAGTGACCTTGCCGAGCACCGCGGCGGCCTCGAGGCTCTGGCCGGAGAGCACGGTGATGGTCTCGCGCGAGATCCGACCGTTGCCCTCGGAGACGACGAACTCGCCGGCGTAGCGGCCTTCCAGAAGCTCAGCCATGGATGCCTCCTATCGGCAGTGCTGATTGCGGGCGGCGTAGATGGCCGCGGTGTCGATTGCAGGCTGCGCCGGCTCGGTCCTCACCGGCCGCATCTGGCTGCGGATGGCGGTGGCCTCGTCCTCGGCGGCGCGCGCCTCCAGCAGAGTGCGGCGGACCTGAGCCACGGCCGTCGCCTTGGCGATGAAGCCGGCCGCCAGGTCGCCACGGCCAGCGATGGCGCAAAGCTCGTGGACCTCGGCGACATAGGCGAGCGTTGCACGACGCTCGTCGGCCCGGACCGCGTCCAGGTCGATCACCTGCGCGGTCGGGTGCACAGCTGCGGATGGAGCAGTTGGCGTCGCCTGCTGGCGAACGATTGCTGCCGGAGCGGCGACCGCGGGCTCCGGCGCAGCGCCCGCGGCCTCCAGCGCGGGAGCGCGTTCCGGAACGGCCTCGGGTAGAGCGGCCCGATCCGGCTTGGCGCGCGCTTCTGCCGTGTCCGGCTCGACCTCATCCGGCTTTGCCTTCTCCGCAGCCGCCGGGGCCTGCGGGGTCGCGGGTTGGTCCGGTCCGGCTTGCGCGGCCTGGCCTTCTGAGAATCGGACATTTCGTCCTCCTTCGGGGTGAAGCTGGCGGTGACAGCCGCGAGCTGCGGCGGAATGTTGCGGAAACGCGAGAGATCGAAGTGCGCGGCCATCTTCACGGGCTGCTCGACCCGGTCGGCGACGCCCAGCGCGACGGCCTCCTGTGCCGAGAGCCAGGTCTCGGCAGCCATCAGCGCCCCGATCTCTGCGTCATCGCGGCCCGACTTGTCGCGGTAGGCTGCGACCATCGCGGCCGCCATTTTGTCCAGCGCGTCCGCGGTGGCGCGCATGTCGGAGGCCGTGCCCGCAACGAGCCCCGAGGGGTCGTGCAGCACCAGCATGGCGTTCTCGGGCATCACGACCTCGTCGCCCGCCATTGCGATCATGCTGGCGATCGAGGCAGCGATGCCGTCGATCCAGACCGTGATCACGGCGTCGTGGCGCTTAAGCGCGTTGTAGATGGCGACGCCATCGAACACCGAGCCGCCCGGGCTGTTGATCCGAACCGTCAGCTCGGCGACCGGCCCGAGCCCCTTCAGCTCGTCGAGGAACGCCTTGGCCGGGATGCCGAAGGCACCGATCTCATCGTAGATCACGATCTCGGCCGGACCCTTGGCCTGAGCGCGGAATTCGTACCAACGCTTCACGCGGCGTTCTCCTCGCTCGTCGGGATGCTCGCAGGATCGCTCTCGTCAACGGCGGGTGCAGCACCATCGGCGGCTTGCGCTTGCGTCTGGCGCCGGAAGCTGAGCCCGAGCTCCTGTTCGCGCGCATGGTCGGCGGCGATCCGCCGGTCGACCTCCTCGGCGTCATAGCCCTCGCTCTCGATCACGTCCGAGCGGGGCTTGAGCCCGGCGTCGATCGCCTCGATCTCGGCCTTGCGGTCCTTGAGCGGGTCGACCCAGTCCCACTTCGGCGGGATCCACTTGACGGCGAGGTATCGCGCCGGCTCCGAGGCAAATCCAGGCAGATCGAGCGCCCCTGCGAGCACGGCATCCCGGAGCCAGCGCTGCCACACCGGGCGGCAGAGCTGGAACACCAGGGTGCCGTGCTGGAGCTGCTCGATGCGGCGCCGGAACTCCAGCTTGCCCTCCCTGAGGCTCGAGTAATTCGCCTGCCGGAGGTCCCCGGTGACATTGGTGTAGGGCACGCCCATGGCGGAACAGCAGGCGAGCAACGTGCGGTACTGGAATGCCTCGTAGCTGCCGCCGACATCGGCGGGATCCGAGAACTTGATGTCCTCACCCGGGAGCAGCAGCTGCATGGTCCCGGGCTGAAGCCCGATCAGGGCGGCGCCATCGGCATCCTTCTGCGCGGCGTCCTCACCCATGACGTCCTCGGCGCCGGGCCGGGTGACGAAGCCCGCGAACATCGCTGCGACCTTCTTCCGGTCGAGCTCAGCATCGTCGTACTGATCGAGCAGCCAGAGCCGCACCATGGCAGGCGCGACCCAGGGCACACCCCGGATCTGCCCTTCGGCGATCGGGTGGAACACGTGCAGCACCTGATCCGCCGGCACGCGGACCGTCTCACCCACCCCGCGCCGGCGGACGTCGCCCGGATGGGTGCGGTGGAAGTGATAGGCGACCCGGCGCCCGATCCGATCGAGCTCGATGCCGAAGATGATCTCGTTGCCGTTGGGCAAGGTCTCGCACTTGGCGAGCGGCAAGTGTTCCGAGGAGAGCATCTGCAGCTGGAGCGGCACCGTGAGACCATCGTCCGGACGGCGCGGGCGGAACCGGAGGAAGCACTCGCCCGCCTCGAACATGGCGCGCGCCGCCATGGCCTGGAGGCCGTAGAAGTCGGTCAAGCCATCGGCGTCGGCCTCGTCGGTCCAAGCAAGCCACAGGCGCTGGATCTGGTCCTTGAGGGCGCCGTCCTCCACCAGGCTGGACGGCTTGATCCCGCAGCCGACCGCATGCGCCGTGAAGCTCGCCGAGGCATTGGCGGCATAAGGGTTGGTGCGCACGAGTTGCCGGGCGCGCGCCCGCTGCAGCTCGCCGCCCTGCAGGATCAGGCTGTTGATGCTCTCACCGCCCGCCCGCCAGGCGACCAGGCGCCGCTGCAGCTGCGCGCCCTCGAAGCCTGTGCTTTGGGCGAGCTTGCCCGTCGCCAGGAGCCGTGCCGCCCCGGCGATGCGTTGGACCAGGTTCAACGTTCAAAGACCCTTCGAGGTGCAGATCCAGATCTGCCAAGTCGGCGACCAGCATGGCCGCTTGGGCTGCCATCGGCTCCGCGGCTACATGTCGACGCCGTCAGATGCGGCGCCTATTCTCGGCCCATGTCGACATCGAGCTCTGTGACTTCATCCCCAGCTGGAGATCATGAGATCGTCCAGGAACCGGCGGCCCTAATTGATCGAGCGGCGGACTGGCTGATGGAACAGGCGCTGGGCCAGACGGCCCTGGCCGATCTGTTCGGAGGCTGTTGCGAGCGCCTGCTTGGCGCGGGGATCCCACTATCGCGATCGTACATCGCGTTTAGCGTGCTGCATCCGCTCTACGAAGCGATGGGGATGACATGGCTCCGCGCCAGCGGTGTGGAGAGCGAAAGCTACATCCATCACGAAGGCGAACAGCCTCCAGAACGGCTCGCATTCAGCCCCATCCCGCACATGATCCGAACCCGGCTGCCGTTTCTTCGCCGGCGCCTGACGGGTGATGAAGCGATCATCGACTTCCCGGTGCTCGCCGAGTTACGCGATGCAGGAGCGACTGATTACCTGGGCTACCTGGTCTACTTCGGCGGCGGCCCCAGGGACGGGATTGCTGGATCCTGGACCACGGACCGGCCGTCGGGTTTTCGCGAGCAAGACATCCGGGACCTGTTGCGGATTCAGCAGCGACTCTGTGTCGCCTCCAAGATGCGAATCAGAGAGCAGATCGCGTTGAACGTGGTGACTGCCTATCTTGGGCCGAATGCGGGTCGCCGCGTGCTCGCTGGCCAGATTCAACGCGGCGACGGGGAGACCATTCACGCCGTGATCTGGTACAGCGACCTGCGAGGGTCGACTTTCATGGCAGATACCTTGCCGCGGGATGACTACATCCGAACGCTCAACGACTACTTCGAATGCGCGGGTGGCGCGGTGCTTGCGCAGGGTGGTGAGATCCTGGCCTTCATCGGCGATGCGGTTCTGGCGATCTTCCCGATCGACGGAAACGCGAAGGCCACCACCCGTGCCTGCGAACGTGCCCTAGCGGCCTGTCGAGAGGCACGGAGCCGCCTCGAGGCCGCCAACCTCAAGCGGAGGGGGGCGGGGGCAAATCAACTATCGTTCGGCTTAGCGCTGCACCTAGGCGATGTGCTGTTTGGCAACATCGGACTGCCTGAGCGCGTTTCGTTCTCGATCATCGGCTCGACCGTCAACGAAGTGGCGCGGCTGGAAGCGCTAACCAAGGAGCTGGGCCGCGAGGTCCTGGCGACCGGCGCTTTCGCGGGCCATACTTCGATTATGTGGGACAATCTCGGTCGCCATCAGCTTCGCGGCGTCGGTGCGCCTCTCGAAGTTCTTTCGCCTGCGGAACAGTGACGGCCGCCCCGGAGAGAATTGGTCAGGGCGACCCCGGCGCTTCCAGGCGCGCTGGGAGCTGCCCTAGACGTAAGCTTGCCCGTTGCCGGGAGCCGCACCGCTCCGGCGATGCGCTGAACTAGGTTCAACGTTCAGAGACCTTTCGAGGTGTAGACCCGGATCTGGCGCACGGGCGTGCTGCCCTGGATCGCCTGCAGCTCGCGCTCCAGGTCGGCGATCGCCCGGGCGATCTCGGCCGTGCCGCGGTACTCCACCGACCGGCCGTCGTAGGAGACGCGCGCGACCGCGCTGTCGCGCTGCGCCTTCAACGTCTCGAGGCGGGCTTCCAGCTCCTCGACTGTCGCCATGTCAGCGCGCCATGTAGCCGCTGTGGATCACCTGCCGCGCCGGCGGGCGAATCGACGGAAGCCGAGCCGATGCCGGCTCGTCGTCATCCCGCTCCACGCTCCGCGCCAACGCCTCCTCCATCCGCCGCCAGTGGCGCTCGTCGAACCGGTCGAGCCCGTAGATCGCCGCCGCGGCCCGGGCGTAGACCCGGCAGTCGAGCACCTCGTTGCGCCGGCCCGGCTCCTTCTCCCACGAGCCGCGGGGGAAGCCCTTGACGATCCGGGTCACCAGCCGCTCGGCGGTCAACTGCTTGAAGTACTCCTCGCCGTACTGCGGGAAGTGGCAGGCGCCAGGCGGGTAGCTTCCTCGTTCTTTGAGCGCCTCCTCGGTCGGCCACTCCAGCTTGAGCCAGCGATACAGCTCGCCCTTGGCGACCGGGGTGCCGACCGACCACACGCGCAGACCCCGCCGTTTGCCGCCGGCATCGGCCCGCGACACCGACAGCAGCAGGGCCGTGTCCCGGTCGCGGCCCTTCACCGCCACCGCTGTGCGCGGCTGCCGAGCCGCGGCGCCGGCCGGGCCCCAGCTCGCCTGCGGGTGCTGCCGCACCCAGGCATAGACGTCCTGAGTCGCGTAGCCGGCGTCGACGCACATCACCCGGATCGGTAGCGTCTGGCCACTGGCGTGCGGCCAGTCCCGTTCGAGCACCGCGTCCAGCTTCGCCCAGACCTCGGCCCGGGCGGTGTCGCCCTCGATCACCCGGTAGTCGACGGACCAGCTCTCCTTGCCCCGGCCCCAGGCGACGATCTCGACCTCGATCCGGTCCTTTTGAACGTCCACGCCAGCGGTCAGGAACAGACCCGGCTCCGGCACCAGGCCGATGCGATAGCTCTCGCGCCGCTCGTAGAGCCGCTGCCACTCCGGCGCCTCGGCCTCCTCCTCGAACGGCAGGCCGAGCACCGTGTTGACGAAGCCCTTCATCAGGTCAGGCGCCTTCCGGGCCTGCTCGTACATCTCCGCGGCATCGGCCCAGCTGAACCAGCCGACCGGGCTGTACAGGCTGGAGAGGTGGAAGCCTGCGGTGCGGCCATTGCCGGGGGCGGTGGCGCGCCACTCACCCTGCTCCAGCATCCATGTCTTGTGGCGCTCGCCGATCAGCGAGCCGCAATGCGCGCAGGCGTACTCGGCCTCGCGCGGCCGACCCTCCGGCCAGCGCAGGTTGGCGAGCTCCAGCGTCTGGTGCTCATGGCAGTGCGGGCAGGGCACGAAGTACCGGCGCTGATCGCTCTGTCCGTACTCCCGCTCGATCCGGGACAGCCCCTTGGTCTTCGGCGTCGAGACCAGCAGGATCTTGCGCCGCTGGAACGTAGCGGACCGCCGCTCTGCCAGCAGGATCGGATCGCCCTCGCCCTCGACGTCGCCGGGGTAGCCGTCGACCTCGTCGAGGAACAGGTAGCGCGCCGGCATCGAGCGGAGCCCGACCGCGCTGTTGGCGCCGGTCAGGACCAGCACCCCGCCCGGGAAGTCCTTGCTGAGGACGGTGTTGCCGCTGTCCCGCGAGCGGCGCTCCTTCACACGGTCGCGCAGGACATCGCTCTCCTCGATCAGCGGATCGATCCGCTGCTTGGAGTTGCGCTTGGCCAGCTCCACCGTCGGCGCCACCGCCATTATCGGTCCCGGCGCCTGGTGGATGACGAACGCGAGAAAATTGTTACCACATTCCGAACCGCCTATCTGCGCGCCTTTCATGAACACTACACGCTGGTAGGGCGACGACGGCGACAGGCAATCCATGATCTCCTTCAGGTACGGCGTCCTCGCGGTGCGCCAGCGGCCGGGCTCGGACGAAGCCCGCTGCGAGAGCACCCGGTAGCGATCCGCCCACTCCGAGACCG
>JBKPDM010000250.1:0-6057 GCA_046727895.1 Pseudomonadota bacterium
CCCGAGCGGCTCGTCATTCGGATCCGCTATTCCTATAGCCAGGCGAAGGCTCAGTATGAGGGCGAGTGCGATGGCTTTGGCGATCGCACCTTCACGATTACGGGCCAGCCAGGCAAGTACGACGTGGTCGAGATGAGCGGCATCCAGCGCAAAGGGATCCGTATCCAGCGGATCGATAGCAGCAAGGTGTGGTGACGACGGTCGGGGCCACCCGGCCAGAACGGGAAGAGCACGTCCCTTCGAAGGGCGAACGGCGGTGAGGGAGCGTTGGCGCCAGGGCTTGGTACTCGCGCTTGGCAGCCTGGCGCTGGCCGCGTGCACGGGCGACCCCGCGCAGAATCCGGCCTGGACGCTGGATGGGCAGCCCGGCCTGCTGTTTCCGATCAAGCAGTTCTATGAGGCCCGCGCCTTCGAGGAGAACGGCCGCTGCACGGCGCCGCTTCTGGAGGGCGTGACGCAGAGCCGCGTCACCGAGAAAGGCTCGAACCGCCTGATGGTCGATCTCGGCTACTACTATCGCGACATGGGCCACAATGGCGACGACTGCGAGAGGTTCCGGCCGTTGCGCTGTGGGGTCTTTCGCGAATGTCAGGGCTTTGCCGAACGCCGGTTCACGGTCGAGAAGACCGCGAACGGCTTCAAGGTGATCGAGATGAGCGGCCCGCAGCAGAACCTGCGGCGCTAGATCAGGGTTTGCCGAAACCGCCGCCCGCCGGGGTCTGGATGACGAAGACGTCGCCGGGGCCGACCTCGGTCCTGGCGCAGCCGGACAAGGCCTCGATCCGGCCATCGGCGCGCTCGACCCACTGGCGACCGAGGGCACCGGGCCTGCCGCCCTCGAGGCCGAATGGTGCCACCTTGCGGTGATTGGAGAGGAGCGCCGCGCTCATCGGCTCGAGGAAGCGGATGCGGCGGATCGTGCCGTCGCCGCCGCGGTGCCGTCCGGCGCCTCCCGAGCCGCGGTTGATCCGGTGGCTTTCGAGCACGACCGGATAGCGCCACTCCAGCACCTCGGGGTCGGTCAGGCGCGAGTTGGTCATGTGGGTGTGCACGGCGGAAGTGCCGTCGAAATCGGGCCCCGCCCCCGAGCCGCCGCAGATCGTCTCGTAGTACTGATAGCGATCGTTGCCGAAGGTGAAGTTGTTCATCGTGCCCTGGGCTGCGGCGAGGACGCCGAGCGCCCCATAGAGCGCGTCGGTGATGCATTGCGAGGTCTCGACGTTGCCGGCCACGACCGCCGCCGGATAGCGCGGATTGAGCATGCAGCCTTCGGGAATGATGATGTCGATCGGCTTGAGGCAGCCCTCGTTCATAGGGATCGGCTGATCGACCAGGGTCCGGAACACGTAGAGGACCGCGGCCCGGCAGACCGCCGAAGGCGCATTGAAATTGTCGGCGAGCTGGGCGCTCGTGCCGGTGAAGTCGACCACGGCGCTGCGTGCCGCGCGGTCGATGTCGACGCGCACGTGGATCTCGGAGCCATTGTCGAGAGGGTAGGTGAACGCGCCCGGCCTCAGCACGTCAAGGACGCGGCGCACGGACTCCTCGGCGTTGTCCTGCACGTGGCCGGTATAGGCGAGCACCGTGTCCAGCCCGAAATGCTCGATCATCCTCATGAGCTCGCCCCGGCCCTTGGAGCAGGCGGCGATCTGGGCCTGAAGATCGGCCACGTTCTGGCGCGGGTTGCGCGCGGGATAGGGGCCCGATGCGAGCAGCGCATCGAGCTCCTCGCCGAGAAAGCGGCCTTCGGCGACCAGCTGGAAGTCGTCGATCAGCACGCCCTCCTCGTCGATCGACCTCGAGTCGGGCGGCATCGAGCCCGGCGTGATTCCGCCGATGTCGGCGTGATGACCGCGCGAGGCGGTGAGGAAGAGGAGCCGTCCGTCGTCGGCGAACACCGGCATGATCACGGTCACGTCGGGCAGGTGCGTGCCGCCGTTGTAGGGATTGTTCAGCGCGAACACGTCGCCCGGGCGCATCGACGCGCCGCGCAGCCGCAGAATCGTGCGCACGCTCTCGCCCATCGAGCCGAGGTGGACCGGCATGTGCGGCGCGTTGGCGATCAGCATGCCCGCGGGGTCGAACAGCGCGCAGGAGAAGTCGAGCCGCTCCTTCATGTTGACCGAATAGGCGGTGTTCTGGAGGGTCACGCCCATCTGCTCGGCGATCGACATGAACAGGTTGTTGAACACCTCGAGCATGATCGGATCGGAGCGCGTGCCGATCGCGGCCTGGCGGGCGAGCGGCTCGACCCGGGCGAGGATCAGATGGTCGCGCGCCGTGAGCTCGGCCCGCCAGCCCGGCTCGACCACCACCGTCGTGGTCGCCTCGACGATGATCGCGGGCCCGCTCACCCGATCGCCTGGGCGCAGATCCGAGCGCTCGATCACCGGCGTGGCGAACCGCTCTGGCGGCTGGTGCGGGGCGCGTGCGGTCAGCATCACCACCTCGTCGACCGGCACCAGCGGCTCGTCGGCGCGCCGCGGCACGATCTCTCGCTCGGGCTCCTCGACCTCGGCCATGTGGCCGATCGCCTCGACCGTGACCTGCTCGACCACCAGCGAGCGGCCCTCGACCACGAAGCCGTAGCGCGAGCGGTGCTCGGTCTCAAATGCCTGGACCATCTGCCCTCGGGGGCCGGCGGCGATCTCGAGCGGCGTGTCGGTGCCGCTGTAGCGAATGTGGACGCGTGCCTGGGTGCTGATCCGGTCGGCGGGGAGGCTCTGCTGGCGCAGCTCACCGCTGGCCGCCTCGGATAGCTCCTCGATGGTCGATGCGAGGCGCGCCATCAGCGCGTCCTCGAGCGGGGCCTCGATCGCCCGCTGGCGGAGTGCCCGCACGTCCGCAAGCCCCATGCCGTAGGCCGAGAGCACGCTCGCGAGCGGATGCACCAGGACCCGCTCAAGGCCCAGCGAGTCGGCGACCCAGCAGGCGTGCTGGCCGGCCGCCCCGCCGAAACAGCAGAGCACGTAGCCCGAGATGTCGTGGCCGCGCTGGATCGAGATCTTCTTGATCGCATTCGCCATGTTGTCGACCGCGATCGCGAGGCAGCCGTGGGCGATCTCTTCCGCCGCGCGCTCGACGCCGGTCGCCGCCGCCACCTCGGCCGCGAGCTCTTCGAACTTCCGCCGCGCGATCGCCCCGTCGAGCGCCTGGTCGGCGTTCGGCCCGAACACCTTCGGGAAGAAGCGCGGGTGCAGCTTGCCGACCGCGACGTTGGCGTCGGTCACGGTCAGGGGACCGCCCTTGCGGTAGCAGGCGGGGCCGGGGTTGGCGCCAGCCGATTCCGGGCCGACCCGGAAGCGGGCGCCGTCGAACACCAGGATCGAGCCGCCGCCTGCGGCGACCGTGTGGATCGCCATCATCGGCGCGCGCATGCGCACGCCCGCGACCTCGGACTCGAACGTCCGCTCGTACTCGCCGGCGTAGTGCGCGACGTCGGTCGAGGTGCCGCCCATGTCGAAGGTGATGATGCGCTCGAATCCGGCGAGCCCGGCGACCCGCACGCCGCCGACGATACCGCCCGCCGGCCCGGACAGGATGGCGTCCTTGCCCTGGAACAGATGAGCGTCGACCAGACCGCCATTCGACTGCATGAACATCAGCCGGACGTCGCCGAGCGCCCTCGCTACCCGATCGACGTAGCGGGCGAGGATCGGCGACAGATAGGCGTCGACCACGGTCGTGTCGCCGCGCCCGACCAGCTTCATCAGGGCCGAGACCCGGTGGCTGACCGAGACCTGGCTGAAGCCGATCTCGCGCGCCAGATCGGCGAGCGCCGCCTCGTGCGCATGGTGGCGATAGCCGTGCGCGAGGACGATCGCGAGCGCCCGAAAGCCGCGGGCGAACGCGGCCTCGAGATCGACCCGGGCGTGCTCGAGATCGATCGGCCGCTCGACCGAGCCATCGGCGCGCACGCGCTCGTCGATCTCGATAACCTCCGAATAGAGCAGCTCGGGCAGCACGATTCTGCGCGCGAAGATGTCAGGGCGATGCTGATAGCCGATTCTCAGCGCGTCGCCGAGGCCGCGCGTGATCGCCAGCACGGTCGGCTCGCCCAGCCGCTCGAGCAGAGCGTTGGTAGCGACCGTCGTGCCCATCTTGACCACATCGATCCGCGCGGCCGGCATCGGCGCTTCGCGGGCGAGCCCGAGCAGATCGCGTATGCCCCGGAGCGCGGCGTCGTCGTACTGCTCCGGGTTGTCGGACAGCAGCTTCTGGATCCGCAGCGCACCGTCCGTCGCGCGCCCGACGACGTCGGTGAAGGTGCCGCCCCGGTCGATCCAGAACTGCCAGCCCGTGCTCGCCTCAGCCATCGCCATCCGGCTCCTTTCGCTACCGACCAGGTCGCGGGCGCGTTATAGCGGAAAACGGAAGCCAGTCCCAAGGCGGAGAGATCAGGGCGGTGATCGTCGCGCCGACGCGGCGGTCAAGGTCTTGCTGCGCCGCATCGGGCGGTCTAGATCAGCTCCGGAGCGAGAGCGGCGCGTTAGCGCGCGGGAACGCGGCGTTGAGCATCTGGGGCAAGATTGTCGGCGGTGCCGCCGGGCTCGCGATCGGCGGCCCGATTGGCGCGGTGATCGGTGCGGTTGCCGGCCACGCCTACGATCTCTATCGAGAGGAGGAGAACCGGGAGCGACTGGCGCGCCGTCGCGATGGCCGGCGGGCCGCGCCGGAATGGGCGGACGAGCTGCCGCCGGTGTTCGCCGATCCGACCGAGACGCGCCGGATCGCGTTCGCGACCGCGGTGATCGTGCTTGGGGCCAAGCTTGCCAAGGTCGACGGGGTGGTCAGCCGCGACGAAGTCCAGGCCTTCAAGCGCGTATTTCGAATCGACGACAGCGAGGTCGGAGACGTCGCCCGGATCTACAATCAGGCGAAGACGTCGGCGCGGGACTTCGAGCCCTATGCGCGCCAGATCGCGGCTCTGTTCGGCCACGATCCTTTCCTGCTCGAGGAGTTGCTGGTCGGCCTGTTCGAGGTCGCGCGCGCCGATGGCGAGCTCAATCCGGCGGAGGTCGACTTTCTGCGCCGCGTCGCCCTGCTTTTCGGCTTCGGCACCGGTGCCTTCGAGCAGATCCGCGGGCGCTTCTCGGCGACCGCGCGCCAGATGTCCGGGGCCGACGACGCCTACGCCGTCCTCGGTCTGTCGCGGAGCGCCAGCGACGACGAGATCAAGCAGACCTACCGGAAGCTGGTGCGCGAGCACCATCCGGACCGCCTGGTCGCCAAAGGCCTGCCCGAGGAGATGGTCGAGCGGGCGAACAAGACCCTCGGTGCGATCAACGCCGCCTACGATCGCATCGAGAAGGAACGGCACCTGAAATAGCGGGGTCGTCTCGCGCGTGAGGGCATCCCTCGAATTTTCGGCGAAATCGACAGTATTATAGTTTTCATTTGATTGTCCACAATAATCGAAAAGAAAAGAAAAATTCTTCCTTTCATATGCACCCGATTAACTGTATTCTTTATTTATCGATACTCGGACTGTTGAAGTCAAGGGGAGGGGTACAATGGTGGCTGCGCCGACCTCCGATCGAGCCCGAACACGATCGCGGCGAAGAGCCGGGACCTCCTGGCTGCTGCTACTGGCTGCCGTGATGCTCGGGCCGGCGGGCTCCGTTGCGGTTGGGGCGGGAGCGGACGAGCCAGCCGCGCCGCCGGGGCAGGCCGCGCGATCCGAGCAGGCCGAAGCGCCGCCGCTCGAACGGCTGGGCGCGACCATCGATGATCTGGCGGCGCGCCTGCGCGCGGTGCGCAAGAGCCTCGCGGACATGCGCGACGCCGACGCCGGGCCAACCCCACCGAGCGCGCAGGGGGAGCCCGATGCGTCCGCGCTCGCAAGCCTTCGCACCGAGCGCGATCAGGCCCTCGCCGAGCGCGACCGGATACGAGCGACGGCTGCAGCCGAGTGCACTGCGCGACAGGGCGCCGAGGCGTGGTCGCTCGAGGATACCGCACGGTTGCGCAATGAGCTGGCGAAGGTCATGGCGGAGCTGGGGCGCGTGCGGCGCGAGCGCGCCACCCTCGAGGGCCGCGTCGCCGAGCTGCAGGAAG
>JBKPDM010000251.1:0-13618 GCA_046727895.1 Pseudomonadota bacterium
TGTGGAAGATGGGCCGCGTGGCCAGCAGCGATTTGGCGCTGCGGAACAGCTGCTCGACCCCTTGCAGCTCGCGGTAGCGCAGCATCGCTTGGAGCGGATCGAGCGTGGTATTCGTGCGCAGCACGAAGATGCCGTCGAAGGGGGCGTCTTGGGCCACGCGGGCCTCGTCGATGGTGAAGCCCGCGTCGGGCGCCTTCAGGAAGCGGCGGTAGCCGGTGTTGCCGACCAGCGCCTTGTCACCGCGGCGAGAGGAGCAGCCGCGAGGCCAAGAAGCCCAAGGCTGACAAGAAGAAGATCCTCGCGTCGACCGCAGCTGTGCCGAACGCGTCCGCCAAACCGAAGCCCGGCGCGGCGAAAGCAGAGACCAAAGAAATAGAAGATGGATCTCGGAGGGCCTGGGCCTCTAGAGGCCAGGCATGCAGGGAATCTCGCACACGCAGGCGCCCGTTGTTCTTAGGACGTGCATGCGCTAAGCCGCCGCTGCTCCTCCCAACTCACCGGCAGCGGCCGCTCCAGGCTCTCCAGCATCAGTGCCGTATCCGTCCTCCCCGCCAGGATCGCCTCGACGATGCCGCGTGTCAGTGTCAAGCACCCGAGGTAGGAGCCGGATGCGGGAATGCCCAACGCCAGCCGAAGGATCCGGCTTACGGACGGCTTTCTAAGCCCCTCAGCCCCGGAGACCCCGGTCACCGGCCCCTGCTGACAGCTCACCAAGCAGGTGCCAAAACTTGTACTTGCGCCCGTGATCGCGACGCAGGCGCTGCAGGAAGGCTGCGTGCGACTCGACCTCGGTGTCCCGCACCGAGGCGGCGGGACAGGGCCTCGCAACATAGCCTGCGGCGTACTGATACTGGCTGGCCGCCGCCCGGCGCAGGATGTCCTCCGCCATCCGGCGGAAGAGAAGCGTCGCGGCTTGCGGATACAGGCCCGCGAGGGCCGCCGCCGCCCGGTTCAAGGTGCCGTAGTCGCCGCCGTCGAGCTCGCCCAAGCGCGCTCCCACCAGCTCGGCGGCGGCGAGATTCGGCCAGTCGACGAGGAAGGCAAGCGCGCGATGGGGATTCTCGTGCCCGGCGGCGAAGGCCATCGCCCGCCGTTCCACCTCGAAGTCCTCGAAGTCCGGCAGGCGCTTCAGGTGATCTCGCAGCAGATCGACGCGCAGCGACCGGGTAAAAGCTGGACCAGCGCTGCGCCTGGGCCTCGTCCTTGCGCCCGAGCGCCTGCAGGGCCGAAAGACGCAGGTCGACCACCGTATCCTCGTCCGCCGCATGGCTGCCCTGTGCCTGATCAAGCCAGCCGAGAGCCTCCTCGGGCCGCCCGGCCTTGATCAGGCGCAGGGCGATGTCCGTAGCCTGCACCATCGCGACGCCGCCACGCTGTGCGGCGTCGATGTAGGCGTCCACATCGCCCTCGCTGTCGGCGAGCATAGCGAGCACCGCCGTCCAGCGGCGGCGCTCGACCGCGTTGCGCCAATCGCTCAGCTCGTCGCCCGATTCTGGCAGCCGTGCCAGCGCGTGGTCGACCAGCCGCCTCAGCTCGGCGCGACCGTCAGGACCTAGCGGCGCCGCCATTGCCTGCACGAGGTGGAGCTCCAGATAGCCGCGATCGCCGTGCAGCGCGGCAAAGACCCGACGCGTCGAGCTTATCGGCGGTGACCTGCTTTGCCCGTGCCATACCCAAACGGGATCACGACCTCGCCGCCTACGCAAGCTCCAGATGTCGCCGCTGCTCCTCCCAGCTCGCCGGCAGCGGCCGCTCCAGCTTGTCCAGCATAAGCGCCTGATCCGTCCGGCCGGCGAGGATCGCCTCCACCATGTCCGGCGCCAACAGCGCGAGCCGCAGAATACGACTCACGTAACTCTTCGAGATGTTCTCGGCGTCGCCGATCTCGCTGACCGAGGTGTAGACACCCTCGTCGAGCATCCGCTGCCACCGCCATGCGCGCGCGAGCGCCTTGACCAAGGTGCTGTCCGGCTGCGATTTCGAGGTCGGCACGATTTGGCTGCCGTCAGGAGCGACGATGCGCTTGCGCCCGCCTCGGCGCTGGAATCGCATCGGTATCGACACTACCAGCGTGTTACCATCCAACCGTGCCCCAGCGCTCTGCGTCATGCCGCCCTCCTCTCGTCCTGCTGCCGCAGCTCGGCGACCAAGCTGGTACAACCTCCTGCACGTCAACCCGCTCGACGAGCAGCTGTGCAATCCTGGCCTCCTCGGTCGGAAGAACTGTGGTTCCGCAACAGGTAATGGGGAAGTCTACCCGACGGGGTAGCCACTTTTTATCGGTAGCGCCGGTGTTTCCAAAGGCTTGGCCCTGTCACCGGAGCATGCTAATCCGGACGGAATGACACGTGTTGACCGAGGAACGCCATGCGCTGACCTGAGCGAGGTCGAAGTGCTGGCGTTGTCGGTTTCGAGGCCGTCGTCCTGGCTCGCCAGTTGCCGATCTGCCGCAGTGGATCGCCGATCCCGAGCGTTATCGGCTGCTCGTATCAGAGCGGCAGTACGGCGGGGCGCGTGCGCCTGAGCCAGGTCGCCACCACGAGCCTGGTGAACGTGACCGCGGTGAAAAGGTTGATCGCGAGGCCGATCCCAAGGGTCACGGCGAATCCGCGCACTGGGCCCGAGCCGAAGGCATAGAGCAGGACCGCGGTAATCAGGGCCGCGACGTGGGAATCGACGATCGCGCGCAACGCTTCCCAGAAGCCAGCGTCGACGGCGGCGATCGGGGTCCGCCCAAGGTGCGATTCCTCCCGGATCCGCTCGTAGATCAGGACGTTGGAGTCGACCCCCACGCCGATCATCAGCACGATGCCGGCGATGCCCGGCAGGGTTAACGTCGCCTGCAGGGCTGACAGCGCGCCGAACAGCAGGACCAGGTTTGCGACCAGCGCAATGTCGGCGACGACCCCGAAGATGCCATAGTAGATCACCATGAATGCCGTGACCAGGACGAACGCGACCAGGCCTGCGATCTTGCCGGCCGCGATCGAGTCGGCGCCGAGATCGGGGCCGACGCTGCGCTCCTCGACGATCTGGAGCGGCGCCGGCAGCGCGCCCGCGCGCAAGAGGATCGCCAGCTCGTTGGCCGACTGTGCCGTGAAGCTGCCCGAGATGACGCCGCTGCCGCCGAGGATCGGCTCGCGGATCCGGGGCGCGCTGATGACCTTGCCGTCGAGCACGATCGCCAGCAGCTCGCCGGCATGCTCGCGGGTCGCAGTGCCGAACTTGCGCGCGCCCACCGAGTCGAAGCGAAAGCTGACCACCGGCTCGTTCTGCTGATAGGTCGGCTGGGCGTCGACTAGGTTCTCGCCGCCGACCTCGACCCGCTTGCGCACCACGAGCTCGCTCTGGCCGCCGCCCGCCTTCTCGACACTCGGCAGCAACTCCGACCCGGGCGGCAGATTGCCGGCCAGCGCCTGCTGGAGCGGCGTCTCCATGTCGACCAGATGGAAGGTCAGCTTGGCGGTCGTGCCGAGCAGCCGTTTGATGTTCCCCGGTTCCTTCTCGCCTGGCACCTGGACCAGAATCCGGTCCTCGCCCTGACGCTGGATGGTCGGCTCGCGGGTGCCGAGCTCGTCGATCCGCCGGCGCACGATCTCGAGCGACTGGCGCACCGCCGCATCGCGGATGTCCTGGATCGTCTTGTCGCTCAGGCGGACGTCGATCCGGCCGCCCTCACCCTGGGTCACCTCGATCTCTTTGGAGAACCGGTTGGGATTGAGCTGGCTCAGGACGTCGAGGGCCTGCTGGGCGCTCGCCGGATCGGTCAGCGTGAAGGTCACAGCCTCGCCGCGCGCGCCAAGGCCGCGATAGCCGATCCGCGCCTGGCGCAGATGCGTGCGGACGTCCTCGACCAGCGTGTTCAGCCGCTCCTGGATGACCGACTTGAGATCGACCTCGAGCAGCAGATGCGAGCCGCCCTGGAGGTCGAGGCCGAGGTTGATCTGCTGGTGCGGCAGCCAGTCCGGCATGCGCGCCATCTCGGCGCGCGGGAACAGATTGGGCAGGCTAAACACCAGCCCGGCACCGCAGACGCCGAGGATCAGAACGACCTGCCAAGTGGCGAAGCGGAGCATCGGCGCGCGGTTACTTCTTGCCGAACAGCTGCGCCATCAGGCCGGTCTTGGTGCCGCCCGCGCCGTCGGCCTCGGCCTTGGCCGCTCCCTGCACCGCCGCCGGCTCGAGTTTCCCCAGCACCGAGATCGTGCTCCGCGCGACTGCCACCCGAATATCCCCCGAATCACAACGCCGGCACGGTCAACCGTGGAACGTCCTGAACCCGGACAGTACAGATGCTGCAACGAAAAATCAACGGCGCGACCTGAAGTGAACCACCCTTCTGCCGCAATGGCCCTGCGACCTCGCCTGATGCGTGCAGTGTGAACGTGGTCGGATGCCACACTGGGACCGTCGATTCTGAGCCCCCACGAACCAAGTCCAGCTGCTCGATCAGCAGCCACTCGGAGCGCACCGAGTAGAACCCGGCAGGGCATTTTGCGCCACTCGCTCCAAATTCGTGCCGCCAGGCCGCCCGCTGCGTCAGGCCGAGCGGGGCCGAGCCCACGTGGACATTGGGAATCTACCTCGGGGCACCAGCACTAATCCGCGATCGGTGTAAATTGCCAACGTAGGGGTATGCACGACGCCAGCATTGACCAGGCCAAAACCTCGCTCCAGAAGTCGGCGGTTCCACGCTCGCGAGGGACCATGCTCGAGACGATCGTCAGATCGGTCGCCGGCCTGATCACGGCAACGATCTCGGCGATCGGCTATCTTGGGTTCCTCCTCCCTGATGGCGATCGAGTCGGCGTGCATACCGCCGCCTTCCGAGATCATCATGCCCTTCGCCGGATACCTGGTGTCGACCAGGCGCTTCAACCTCATCCTTGTCGCGACCTTCGGCGCGATCGGGTGCAATGTCAGGTCGGCCATCGCCCATGCGATTGGCATGTACGGTGGGCGGCCGCTGGTCGAGAGATGGGGAGCCTACGTTCTGATGAGCCGGCGCGACCTTGACCTCGCTGAGCGGTTCTTTGCGCGCTACGGAGGCATCACCGTGTTCGTCGGCCGCTTGCTACCTGTGATCCGCACCTTCATCGCCCTACCCGCGGGCATCGCCTGTTGACCGACAGTCGCCTCCGTGTCGTCGTCCCCGACCCCTTGCTCCATTCCCCTCCCATAACGTCAATTGCAGAGCGCCTCGGGGCAAAAATGGCGCGGAAAGCTGCAGCCGTTGTTTGGAGACCACGGTGGTTCGCGCTTGACGGCTGGTAGCCGGCTTTCGATCGCCCCGAGCCGGAGAAGTACACGGACTCGCAGACCAACCAGGACACTCGGCCCGCTCAGCGTAGCGGGTCGCCGACGGTCTCCGGCGTGCGCCACAGCGCGAGGAGGGTCAGCGCCGCTGCAACCACCAGCACGATGGCCGGGACCATCTCGTCGCCCGTGCGTCGGATCAGCCAGGTGGCGATCATCGGCGTCAGGCCGCCGAGCATGCCGACGCTGAGGTTGTAGCTGACGGAGACGGCCGTGCAGCGTACCTCCGCCAGCATCGCCGGCACCTGGCCGACGTAGAGACCGATGAGGGCAGCGAAGCAGAGCTGCGCCGAGAGCATCAACGCGAACCGGGGATGGCCGAAGAGGTCGAACAGCGGCCAGGACAGGATCAGGAGGCCGGCCATGGCCGCGACCGCCACGGGCTTGCGGCCGAACCGGTCGGAGAGCGCCCCGCCCGCCAGGGCGCAGCCGATCAGGCCCGCCATGCTGATCGTGTTGATGTCGAGCGCCTCGCGTGGCGGGATACCGTCGAGCGTCTGCAGGTAGGACACGACGTAGACGAACATGAGATAGAAGCCGACCCCGTTGGGGAGGCACAGGAGGATGACACGCGGGACGGTGCGCCACTCGGTCTCGAGCGCCGCGAGCAGCGGCGGGCGACGGTGCCCGGCGGAGGGGCCGGTCAGAGGCGGCTCCGGCAGCCGCCGCCGCAGCCAGAGGCCGATCGCGGCGACCGCGACGCCGAGGAGGAACGGGATGCGCCAGCCCCAGGCGGCCAGCGCCGCCGGCGGCATCAGGGTCGCCAGCAGCGCGCCGACGGCCGAGCCGAGCAGGATACCGCCCGTCGCCCCGACCATCATCCAGCTGCCGTGCCGGCCGCGGTGCGCGGCGTCCGCGTGCTCGACCACGTAGACGATCGAGGTCGTGAACTCGCCGCCGACGGCCAGACCCTGCATGAGCCGCAGGACGACCAGCGAGAGCCCGGCGAGGGCGCCGATCCGGGCGTGCGTCGGCAACAGCCCGATCAGCACGGTCGGCACGGCCATCAGCGCCACCGAGGCCTCGAGCGCCCTCTTGCGGCCGAGCCGGTCGCCGACGTGGCCGAAGAGCGCCCCGCCGAGCGGACGGGCGAGGAAGCCGGCCGCGAACGCGCCGAAGGCGGCCAGCGTGGAGGAGACCGGGTCGTCGGCGGGGAAGAAGCTCGTCCCGATCGCCACGGCGAAGTAGCCGTAAACTGCGAAGTCGTACCACTCCAGCACGTTGCCGACGAGGCTCGCGACGATGATCTGACGGGTGGATGTGGCCGGCGGTGTCGCGTGCGCCAGCACCGGCTCCGCCCCGAGGCTCGCGAGATCGCTCGACGTCACGCTCATCACCACCCCCGCCTCGATCGAGCCCCGCCCGAAAGGTCTTATCCCAGATCCTGCGCCGGGGTCGACGATCCGCGTTGGTGCACCTTCGGCAGCGGCCCAGTCCACTATGCTCGCAACTATGTAAGCGTCATCTGGTCGGCGCCTTGCGAGGCGGCTTATGAGGCCGAGGCTGCGGCCCCGACGAGTTCCGATTGCCAGTCCGGAGGACGCGGGTGGATACTGCGCCCGAGCCCGAAAGTAAGCTCGGGGAGGAATACTGATGCGGACCATTGCGCCCTCGAGCCGGGCGCTCTGCACCCTGACCTCGGCTTGGCTCGCCGTGAGCGCCGCCGCCCTCGCGGCACCGTCGATCACGAAGTGCGCGACGTGGATGTTCCTGGGTGCCAGCTCGCGCGCGAGGCTCTGCGCCAGCCCGCGGAGCGCGAACTTGCCCATCGCGAACGGTGCGGAGCCGGCATAGCCCTTGACACTTGGACCGCCGGCGGCCGGGAGAGTAAGTAGGTGACACGCAGAACAGCCCGCCACTGCGCGCAGAGAAGCTCGGGGCGGGCCATCTCAGCGGTTTGGCAACATGCCGCACATCGATCGGGAGGTTGACATGCACCTGTTGAAGACCGCCCTCGTGGCGGGAACCGTCATTGCCGGCCTCGGCGCGGCAATGGCGACTGCCGACGCGCAGGACAAGACGTATCGCTTCGTGATGGTCTCGCACATGGGACCGAACGATTCGAACTCGAAGTGGTTCTCTCTCTCGCTGCCCGCCTTCGAGAAAAAGTTCCCGGACGTCAAGACCGAGTACCTGTCGACCAGCGAGTACAACACGCAGAAGTACATCCAGCTGATCGAGCAGGCGGTCGCCAGCAAGCCAGACGGCCTGGCGGTCGCGATCACCGAGCCGGCAGCGCTCGAGGGCGCGATCAACAAGGCGATCGACCAGGGTATTCCGGTGGTCGCGTTCAATGTTTCGGATTCCCGCCCGCCGGAGCAGAGGATCAAGTATCTGACCTACGTCGGCGGCGATGAGTACAAGACCGGCCTGGAGTCGGGCGAGCTGGCGCTGGCCAAGGCCAAAGCCGGCGAGATCCCACAGCCGACCAAGGTGCTGTGCGCCAATCCCGATCCCGCGCACACCGGGCTCGCCGCCCGCTGCCGGGGCATGACCGACGCCATGAAGACGGCCGGCGTCGAGACCGAGACGCTCGCCACCGACGCCGACCCGGCGCGCGCCTCCAATATCCTCAGCGCCTATCTGCAGAGCAACAAGAACGTCAATTACATCTACGCCGTGACCGGCGATTCCGGACCGACGGTCTGGCGGGTCGCGGATGAGCTCGGCCTCAGCCCCGACGTCGACAAGGAAGGCGTCACGATCCTCGGCGTCGACGACAACCCGATTTCGCTCACCGGCGTCAAGGAAGGCCATCTGCTGTCGACCCACAGCCAGGGCTTCTGGCTGCAGGGCTACGAGCCGATGGAGTGGCTCTACTGGTACCACAAGTTCGGCTACAAGCCGGCCGGCGACATCCTGACCGGCCCGGTGATCATCGACGCCTCGGTGGTCGATCAGTGGATCACCTTCATCAAGGGCGTGTTCGGCGATCAGGCCTGGGAGCAGCAGGCAGCCGCCTGGTAGTTCTCCTGAGGGTGCTTCCCGGGACCAAGGGTTTCGTCCCGGGAAGCCGTCCCAGCTCCCCTTTGCCACTCGCCTCCGGAGGACGGTCATGTCCGGGTCTTCGATCTTCGCCAGCCTGAAGAAGCGCGCCGACCTTGGCGCCATCCTGATCGCGATCGTCCTGTTCGTGCTGTATTCGGCGGCGAATCCCGAAACCTTCTTCACCTGGTTCTCGATCCGCAACATCGTCCAGTTCTCGGCGATTCTCGCCTTCGTCGCGATCGGCCAGACGCTGCTCCTGATCGCCCGCGAGATCGACCTCTCGGTCGGCTCGGTCTATGGCCTCGCCGGCATCGGCCTGATCCTGCTCGAGCGCAATGTCAGCGTCGTCCCGGCGGTGGTGCTGGTCCTTCTCGGCGCCGCGGCGATCGGGCTCCTGCATGCGTTCCTGGTGCTGCGCGGTCGCCTCTCGTCGATGATCGTGACTTTATGCGGCCTCTTCTTCTATCGCGGCCTGATCTACCTCTGGTCCGGCGGCTCGATTCCATCGCTCGCCCGGCCCGCGCGCACGAACTGGCTGATCGAGATCTTCGGTGGCCATTGGCTTGGCATGGGGAACGCGGTCATGCTGCTCGTCATCACCGCGATCGTCTTCCACGTGGTGCTGACGCGTACGCCGTACGGCAACCGGCTCTATGCGGTCGGCAACGACGAGCCGAGCGCGCTCTCGCGCGGCGTCGACACCGTCCGGGTCAAGACCTGGGCCTTCGTGCTCTGCTCGATGCTCGCCGCCTTCGCCGGCATCCTGACCATCGCCGACAAGCCCAACACTTACGTCACCATGGGCTTCCAGTACGAGCTCGAGGCGATCGCGGCGGCCGTCGTCGGCGGCTGCGCGCTGACCGGCGGGCGCGGCACGATCCTCGGCGCCGTGCTCGGGTCGCTGATCATCGTCTCGGTGCGCTACGAGCTGATCAGCATCGGAGCACCCTCGTCCTGGTTCATCACCTTCGTCGGCATCCTCCTGATCGCCTCGGTCCTGTTCAACCGTTACGTCGAGAACTGGATCCGCGGCGTTCGCCCGGCCCCAGCCTGAACCTCCGGAAACGGTTTGCCACCATGTCGACCACCATCAGCAAAGCGCCGGCGAAGAAGCGGAGCCTCGCCCTCGCCTTCACGCGCCATCCGGAAAGCGGCGCCCTCATCGTCGCCATCGCCCTCATCGTCATCTTCGGCGCAACGTCAGGCGGGGTGTGGCTGAACGCCGGCAACCTGCAGTCGATCCTGCACGCGACCGCGATCCTCGGCGTGCTCGCCGCCGGCGAGGCGCTGGTCATCTGCACCGGCGAGATCGACATCTCCGTCGGCTCGATCCTCGGCATGGGCGCCTTCGTCTTTCTCGGCACGGCGACCTCGATCGGCGTCGTGCCGGCGGTCGTCCTGGCGATCGCCGCCGGCTGCGCGATCGGCGCCTTCAACGGCTACATCTCGTCCTACCTCGGCATCTCGTCGCTGATCACGACGCTCGGCACGCTCTTCATCTTCCGCGGCCTCGCCTACATGCTGAGCGAGGGCTGGCCGTTCCAGATCGACATCGCGACGCGCGAGAGCCTGACCTTCTACGACGCGTTCGGCGCCGGCACGATCTTCGGCTATCAGAACTCGATCCTCTGGATGCTGCTGCTGGTCGCCGTGCTCCACGTGATGATGTTCTCCACGCCACTCGGCAATCGCCTGCTGGCGATCGGCGGCCACAAGGACAGCGCGCTCTCGCGCGGCGTGCGCGTCCGCTACACCCGCTTCCTCGCCTTCGTCCTGGCCGGCGCCTGCGCCGCCTTCGCGGGCGTGCTGTCGGCCGACAGGATCGGCTTCGCCGACGGCACGACCGGGCGCCTGATGGAGCTCGAGGCGATCGCGTCCTGCGTCCTCGGCGGCTGCCTGCTCGCGGGCGGCCGGATCAGCGTCATCGGCGCGCTCGCCGGGGCCTTCATCCTCTCCAGCATCCAGAGCTACCTCGTGGTCATGGGCGTGAGCCCGCAGTTCTATCTCATGGTTCTGGCCGGCCTGGTCATCGCGGCGCTGATCGGCGACAACCAGTTCCGCGCCTGGGCGCTCCGCCGGCGCTGAGCAATATCAAGGAGGCAGGATCATGGCTGAAGGGACCCGCCCGCTGATCGAGATGAAGAACATCGATCTCTATTTCGGCACCTTCCACGCGCTCAAGAACGTCAGCGTCGACTTCGACGCCGGCGAGCTGGTCGGTCTGGTCGGCGACAATGGCGCCGGCAAGACCACGCTGATCCGCGTGCTCTCGGGCATCCACGCGCCGACCGAGGGCGAGGTCTACTTCGACGGCCAGAAGGTCACCCGCTTCCACCCCAAGCTCGCGATCGAACTCGGCATCGAGACCATCCAGCAGGCCGTCGGCCTCTGCGATAACCTCACCATCGCCCGCAACTTCTATCTCGGGCGCGAGCCGGTCCGGAAGAAGCTCGGCATCCCGTTCCTCGACTTCGGCAAGATGAACGAGGCGAGCACCAAGGTGATCCGCGCCTTCGGCCTCAGGAGCAACGTCTCGGTCGAGGACGAGGTAGCGCTGCTCTCGGGCGGCGAGCGCCAGTCGGTCAAGATCGGCCGCGCGGTCGAGTTCAAGAACCGCGTGATCATCATGGACGAGCCGACCAACCACCTCTCGGTGCGCGAGCGCGAGCACGTCAACGAGATCGCCCAGCAGCTGCGCGAGCAGGGCCTGCTCGTGATCTACATCACCCACGACATCTTTCAGGTCCACCGCATCGCCGACCGGGTCGTGATCATGGAGAACGGCGAGAAGGTCGCCGATGTCCAGAAGCACGAGATGACCGCCGAGGAGCTCGAGCAAATCATCCGCGAAGGCGGCCGCGAGGTGGGCCAGGCCGCGGAATGAGCGCGGACGAGCCCGCCCCCCCTGGCTGGCGCGCGCCGCCGCGCTATCCCGATCCGGCCGTCCAGATCCTGGACGAGCGCTTCGCCCCCTGTCGCATCTTCAGCGCCGCGCTCGAGCGCCTCTGGACCGGCTGCCGCTGGGCCGAGGGCCCCGTCTGGTTCGGCGACGGCCGCTATCTGCTCTGGAGCGACATCCCGGGCGATCGCATCCTCAAGTGGGAGGAGGAGACGGGCCAGGTCAGCATCTTTCGCCGCCCCTCCAATTTCGCCAACGGCAACACCCGCGATCGCCAGGGCCGCCTGATCACCTGCGAGCATGGGCAGCGCCGCCTCACGCGCACCGAATACGACGGCAGGCTCACCGTGCTGATCGAGAGCTTTCAGGGGAAGCGGCTGAATTCGCCGAACGACGTGGTCGTGAAGTCCGACGGCTCGATCTGGTTCACCGATCCGCCGTTCGGCATCCTCGGCCACTACGAGGGCCACAAGGCCGAGCCCGAGCTGCCCCAGGCCCTCTACCGGATCGATGGCCAGTGCGGCGAGGTCACCGTCGCCGCCGACGACATCCTCGGCCCGAACGGCCTTTGCTTCTCGCCCGATGAGCGCCTCCTCTACGTCGTCGAGTCGCGCGGCCAGCCGCACCGCAAGATCCTTGCCTACGACGTCGCCGCCGACGGGCGCGCGATCACGAATAAGCGCGTCCTGATCGACGCCGGCCCGGGCGGCACGCCGGACGGCATGCGCTGCGACGTCGACGGCAACCTCTGGTGCGGCTGGGGCATGGGCTCGGACGAGCTCGACGGCGTGCTCGTGTTCGCGCCCGACGGCACCAGGATCGGCCGCATCGCCCTGCCCGAGCGCTGCGCCAACGTCTGCTTCGGCGGCCTCAAGCGCAATCGCCTCTTCATGGCCGCGAGCCGCTCCCTCTACGCGCTCTACGTCAACACCCAGGGCGCCCCGGGCGGGTAGGCTGGGCCTACGGCCTCAACTTTGATCGGGCGCCGCCCTGCGCCCTCGATAGAAGAGGTGCATCGGCACACTTCGGCAGGAACGGCTCACGCCAGCTTGAGCTCGACCCCGCTCTGCCGTACGATCGCTCCGGTTGAAGAGAGGAGAGTTGAAACTTTCGTGATAGCGGTTGCACAATGAGCGATCCCCAATTCGTCGTGGGTGGTCCGCCCATACCCAGCGAGATCATTCGGGAACTGGAGGATGAACGGCTCGTCTTTTTCTGCGGCGCCGGAATCTCGATCGGCACGGGGCTGCCCAACTTTCGCGACCTGACACTGGAAGCGATTAGGCAAATCGACAGAGCGCCAGGAGACATACCGGCGGATCCAGCCATTCGTGATGCTTATGACCGGGGTTTGTATGACAAGGCACTAAACATTCTCGAAGACATGGAAGGTCATAGAGGTGATCTTCGCCGGTTTATTGCGGCGCGCCTGACCAGACGCATGCGCAACGCCCAAGAACAACTGCGGCTACACAGTGCGTTGCTGGACCTTTCGAGACTTCCTCCTTCTGACGACGGCGAGCGCGGCTATCGACTGGTCACGACGAATTACGACGATCGTTTTGAGAAGGCCGGCCTGCCCAGGCGCTGGATCGAGGCCGCGCCCCGTCTGGCGCGGCCTCAGGCGAACCGTGCCGGATATGCCACATTCTTGCATGGACGCATTGAAATCGAGAGAGCCAAACGTGACCCAGGGCACAGGAGTCTGGTCCTGACCAGCGCCGACTTCGGCGATGCCTACCTCCGGGACGGCTATGCCGCCCGATTCGTGCTTGAGCTTTTCCGCGAGTTCACAGTGCTCTTCATCGGGTACAGTCTGAACGACCCCGTGATGCGCTATCTTATGGACATTTTTGCAACAGAAAGCGCCGAGGACCAGCGCGGTCAGTTCCGTCGAGCCTATTCGTTTGTAGCGCACGGCGATGACGATGCGGGACACCAGCAGCAACTTTGGGAGGCGAAGCACGTCATGCCTATTCTCTATCATCATGCCGACCGCCATCAAACGCTGATCACCACGCTTGAGAATTGGGCACACGTTCATCGCGCGGCATCTGATGGTCGCTTTCAAGTATTAATGGAGGCTGTGAATAGGCCATTTCAAGGCGATATTGATGCCGACAATCTAGCCAATGCAGCATGGGCGCTATCCGACAAAGGACATAAGACCGCGAGGCGTCTCGGTTCCCTGGATTCTGAGGTCACCAATTCGGACGCCAATATCACCTGGTTTGGACCTCTTCTCGGAGCGACCATAATTCACCCTCTAGATAACAGGAGACTAGCTATCCATGAGCGTCAGGCTACTGCGGCGACGAGAGCGTGGTAGGTAGTGGGTTGGATGGTCACGGCGTGCGCGATGACGCGGGCGAAGCGGTGGCTGATGGATTTGGCGGTGCGGCGGTTGAAGCGGAA
>JBKPDM010000252.1:0-7192 GCA_046727895.1 Pseudomonadota bacterium
AGAAGGTGAAGCCGACCGCGAGATTGGCGGCGATGAACAGGATGAGCCCGAGCGACAGGAGCCAGAGCGAGCCGAGCACCGGCACGCCGAACAGGAGCTTGCCCACGAGCAGGATGACCGCGACCTGGATGTAGCCGACCAGTACGAACGGCACGATCTTGCCGAGCATCACCTCGAACGGGCGCACCGGCATCGACAGCAGGTTCTCCATCGTGCCGCGCTCGCGCTCGCGGGTGACTGCGATCGCGGTCATCATCACCATGGTCATGGTGAGGATCGTGCCGATCAGGCCCGGCACGATGTTGTACGCGGTGGCGCCTTCGGGATTGTAGCGGCGATGCACGCGTAGCTCGAAGGCGGGTTCACTCCCCGTCAGCGTGGCCAGCGGCCCTTTCAGGTCATGAGCGAGCGCGGTGCGGTTCAGGCTGGCGAGCGCCGCCAGCGCATTGCCGGTCGCGACGGGATCGGTCGCATCCGCTTCGACCAGAACCGCCGGGCGCCGCCCGCGCAGCAGCTCGCGGCTGAAGTCCTCGGGAATGCTGATCACGAACTGGACGTCGCCGCGCGCCAGGAGATTGCCGGCCTCGGTCTCGCTCGTCGCCTGGCGAACGATCTCGAAATACTCGGAGTTCTCGAGTGCCTGCACCAGGCTGCGGGAAAACACGCCCGGATCGGCCACCAGCAACGCGGTCGGCAGATGCTTGGGGTCGGTGTTGATGGCGTAGCCGAACAGAATGAGCTGCATCACCGGCACGCCGATGATCATGGCGAAGGTCAGCCGGTCGCGCCGCATCTGGATGAATTCCTTGATCAGGACCGCCAGAAAGCGACGCCAGGGCAAGGGTGCCTGGATCATGACGTGGTCACTCCGGCGCGCGCCAGCGTGTGGATGAACACGTCCTCGAGGCTCGGCCGGGTACTGGCCCAGCTGTAGCGCGGGTCGGAGCGGAAGGGCTCGATGCTCCGCCCGAGGAGCGCCGGATCGGTGCCGCTCACGTGCAGGCTCGCGCCGAACGCCGCGGTCATCTCGACCCCGGGCTTTGCGCGCAGTTCGGCCGCCAGGGTCTCCAGCTCCGGCCCCCTCACCTCGAAGGTGGCGAGGCCCGATTTCTCGAGCACCTCCTCGACGCCGCCGTGTACCAGGAGCTTGCCAGCCGCGAGGTAGCCGACCTCGTGGCAGCGTTCGGCCTCGTCCATGTAGTGGGTGCTGACGAGGACGGTTATGCCTTCAGCGGCGAGCTCATGGATCTGGTCCCAGAATTCGCGCCTCGCCTTGGGGTCGACGCCGGCGGTGGGCTCGTCGAGCAGGAGCAGGCGTGGCGCGTGCAGCAGGCAGGCGGCGAGCGCCAGGCGCTGCTTCCAGCCGCCGGACAGCTGCCCGGCGAGCTGGCGCGCGCGCTCGACCAGACCGAGCCGCTCGAGCGTCTCGCCGACCCGTCGTCTCGCCTCCGGCAGGCCGTAGATTCGGGCAACGAAGTCCAGGTTCTCGCGGATGCTGAGGTCCTCGTAGAGGCCAAAGCGCTGCGGCATGTACCCGACCTTGCGCTTGATCTCTGCGCTCTCCTTGATGATGTCGTGACCGAGGCAGCGACCTGCGCCGGCATCCGGCGTCAGCAGGCCGCACAGCATGCGGATGGTCGTGGTCTTGCCGCTGCCGTTCGGCCCCAGAAAGCCGAAGATGTGCCCCGCGGGCACGTCGATCGAGAAGTGCTCGATCACGGAGCGGCCGCCCAGGGTCTTGGCCAGGCCCTGCACGCTGATCGCAGGCGTCGCCGCTGCCATGGCGCGTGATCTCAGCCCGTCGGTACCGGCGCGAGGGTCACGTCGACCGGTTGGCCCGGGCGGAGCGCGGTCGGCTGCCGGGGCCTGGCCTCGACCAGATAGACCAGCTTGGCGCGCATCTCGCGGCTGTAGATGACGGGCGGCGTGTACTCGGCATCCGGCGAGATGTAGCTAATCGCCGCGCTCAGGCCCGGCTCGCAGGCATCGCAGCGCACCTGCACCACGTCCCCGACCGCGATTGCTCCGAGCCGCGGCTCCGGCACGAAAAAGCGGACCTTGACGTTCTCGGGCGGCAGCAGCGAGACCACGGGCGCGCCCGCGGCCACCCACTCGCCGGGCCGGTACAGCGTATCGAAGACGAGGCCGGCCTTGGGGGCCGCCTGAGACAGCTCGTCGAGGCGCCACTCGGCCTGGGCGAGCTGCGCCCGGGCCGCGGTCACCTCCGCCTGGGCCGCCTCGATCTCATCCGCGCGCGCGCCAAGTCGCGCCGTCTCCAGCTCGGCCCGCAACTCCGCGACGCGCGCCTGGTTGCGGTGGTGCGTGGCACGGGCCTCGTCCACGGCCTCGCGACTGACGGCGTTGGTTCCGATCAGCTCCTCCCGCCGCTTCAGCGCGACGTCGGAAAGCTCGAGCATGGCCTCCGCCTGGGCAAGCTGCGCCTGGAGCGAGTCGATCTCCGAGGGGCGCTTGCCCTTCTTGAGGTTGGCGAGGTTGGCCTCGGCGCGCGCCAGGCGCGCGGCGGCGTCGTCCCGCGCCGGCTGCTCACTGGAGCGATCCAGCTGGAACAGAGGCGCGCCGGCGGCGACGTGGGCGCCGCGCGCCACCTCCAGCGTCTGGAGCCGGCCGGCGACAGGTGCTGCAACGTAGACATAC
Organism: Pseudomonadota bacterium; assembly: GCA_046727895.1. Lineage (GTDB taxonomy): Bacteria > Pseudomonadota > Alphaproteobacteria > Geminicoccales > Geminicoccaceae > DATAOG01. The sequence goes on from JBKPDM010000252.1 coordinate 2,656, forward strand.
TCGCCCTCGACATAGCCCTGAACGACCAGCGGCCCGCCGTCGCCGCCGAGCCCCATGGCTGCGGCGAGCGCGACCAGCAGGCCACCCAGCCAGGCGATGGCGTCGTGAAGCCAGCTCATTGCCCGTCGACCTCCAGGCCGCGGAGCAGCAGATCGAGATGCGTCCGCGCCAGCGCCTCTGCGTCCAACGACGCGTCGTCGTACGCCTCGAGCGAGTTCTTCCAAAGCGCGGCGATCAGCATCGGCGCGATCACGCAGAAAACGGTATGGTCGACGTCGACCGCGCGAAACTCGCCGCGCGCGATTCCGCGCCGCAGGATCGTGCCGATCAGCCGCAGGCCCCGGCGGACCACCTCATCCAGATAGAAGCGCGCGAGGTCCGGAAAGTTGCCGGCCTCGGCGATGACCAGCTTGGGGATCGCGCCGACCTGCGAGCCCACGACGCCCGCGATGGTCAGGAGCAGCCGCTCGAGCAGGAGGGCACTCGGCCCTTCGAAGGACGCCGCCAGCGCCTCGACCCGCTCGAGGTTGGGCAGCAGCCTCGCGCGCACCACCGCCTCGAACAGCTCCTCCTTGCTCTTGAAATAGAGGTAGAGGGTGCCCTTGCTGATGCCGGCCCGGGCGGCGACGTCCTCCAGCCGCGTGGCGGCGAAGCCGCGCGCGGCGAAGCTCTCCAGCGCGGCCGCCAGGATCTCGTCGGGGCGCGCCTCCTTGCGGCGGCGCCAGCGGGTCGGCGATCGCTCTTCCATGGTTGCTCGATATTAATAACTGACCGGACAGTAAGTTAAGCTCCAACATCGCTATTTTCAAGACCCGTATTGCAGCTCGTCTGGCGCAGGCCCAATGCGGGCCAAGCCGCGCGGTGCGGCCGCTGCGGCAGCGCCCTATCCTCGTTGGGCGGCGTGCGCTGGGGACGCTGGGGGCGTCCCGCCGCGCCTCTCGCGCCATACCATGCTATTCGGGCGGCCGTTGCCCGGCGACCCGGGAAACTTTACCCTCGCGTGCGAGACAGCAAGCACACCAGGGCCCGAGCGACAGAAACATGATTACCGCGATTGCCCAGACGGTGACCTTGTTTTGCATGATCGTCCTCCTGTCGGCGGCCCTCGCCTGGCTCTGGGCGCGCTGGCGCGGCAGCAGCGCCGAGCAGGTCGCCACCCGGATCGCGATCACGTTCGGGGTCTTCGCGCTGGCCGCCGGCTACGTCTGGCTGGACCTCGGCCCCGATCTCGACGGCCGCCTCGATCATCGGGACCGGCCGCTGCTGGCCGAGCCGGCCCGGCAACCGATGGACGTCTGAGCGCACGGGGATAACCTCTCGCCGTGGTTGGTCCTAGACTTCGGCCGCGCGCAGGTCGACCGGGCGGACCAGCTCCGGCCAGACGAGCGCCGCGAGCCCGAGCGCGATCAGGCCCTCCAGCGCGATCAGCGCGACCGCGTTGGCACCGCCCAGCCAGTCGGCCAGCAGCCCGACATGCAGCGTGCCGATCGGGCCCGCGCCGATGCAGACGGTCAGAAGCCCCATCACCCGCGAGCGCATGCTGGCCGGCGCGGCGAGGAAGGTGATCGTGCTCTGCATGACGGCGAAGCCCGCGATGCCGATGCCGCAGAGCAGAATCAGGGTGAGCGAGAGCGGAAACGATCGCGAGAGGGCGAAGGCCAGCACCCCGACCAGGAAGGCGAGCGACGAGCCGGTATAGATCTGGGTGTAGCGGTGCGGCCGGTCGCGGCGCGCGACCAGGAGAGCGCCGATCAGGGCGCCCAGCCCCTCGGTCGACATCAGCGCGCCGATCAGCGCCGGCGACAGGTTGAGCACCTCATCGCCGATCACCGGGACCATGGTGATGTAGGCGAAGCCCCAGAGATTGACGATCACGGTGACCGCGAGCGCGCCGACGATCAGCCGGCGCGAGCGCGTGTAGCGCCAGCCCTCCGCCAGCATGGCCGTGAGCGAGGCGACCGGTCTGCCAGAGCTCGCCGAGCGGTAGGCGAGCCGGACGATCAGGATCGTGCAGACGGCGTAGAAGGCCACGCCGATCAGGTACACGCCGAGGAGGCCGAGCGTCTGCATCAGGACGCCGCCCAGCACCGGCCCGACCATCCGGGTCGCATTGCTGGTCGCCGATTCGAGGGCCATCGCGCGGCTCAGGCGTGCCCCGCCCGCGATCTCGCCGAGCATGGTCCGCCGCACCGGAAGCTCGGACGACCAGAAGATGCCGTTCAGGAACGTGCCGAGCGCGACGTGCCAGATCTCGATCCGACCGGTCAGGGCCAAGGCGGCGAGGATTGCCGATGCGAGCCCGAGCGCGACCAGCCCGCCGATCAGGAGCCGGCGCCGGTCGTAGCGATCGGCGAGCGCGCCCGCAGGGATGCCGAACAGGAACAAGGGCGCCATGCGCAGAAAGGTCAGCAGAGCGACCAGAAAGGGCGAGCCGGTCCGCTGCAGGACGAAGACGCTGACCGCCAGCAGCTCGAGCCAGCGCAGGACGCCTGCGAGACCGCCGCTCAGCCAGACCCGACAGAAGGCCCCATCTCGGAGCAGCGAGCCTCTTACCGCTTCGGGCGTTGGCGCCGGAGCGTGGACGCGCGTGCGCCCGGCTCGGGAGGGAAACGGCGGGCGGCCGCTTCGATCAGAACCCGAGACCGTGCGAGACCAGGGCGGCCTGCCGGGCATCATTCGTTCAGCTCGACCTCGAGGCCGAGCAGCAGGCAGCTCCAGGACTTGCCGTGCGCATCGAGGTTCAGGGACTCGTTGACGCCGCCTTCGAGCGCCCGGACCAAGACGAAGTTGAGGGCGCCCAGATGGTCGAGCTCGAAGCGCTGGATCGGGCCCTTGAGCAGACCGGGAAACTCGTCCCCGAGCCTGATCGCAATCGTCGGCGTCCGGTCCGCTTGCGCCGACTTCCCGTCGAGATGCTTCACAGGCTTTGAACGAGAGGCGCTGCCGCGCTTGAGAAGGGCGGCGTGGAGCGGTTTCGGGCTGCTTTGCGAACTCTGACCGACCCGCGCACCGGCAACGCGCAGCGCCACGAACTGCTGGAGCTGCTGCTCATCTCGCTGGCCGCAGACCACCGTGCGCTCGCCGATGCACCTCGAAGACGATGACATCGAGCCCACCCCTGGCAATCAGCTCGAGTGCCGGGTCGAGCCGGTCAGCAGAGAACCCTGCGCCAGTGCCGAGACGGATGACCTCGGGGGTCGACATGGGTCGAGCTTAGCACGGCGCGCGGCCAAGCCCAGGTGCCAGGTTTCCGCGATCTCGTTCCGGAGTCGTGCTAGATGTGGCCCGCCAATGGCGCCTGAGCACGCCGCGTGGCGGTCGCCTCGGTCGGAGCGCTGAGGACGGTGAGGGGAGGAGATGCGCAAGAGCCTGGCTGACGCCGCCCCGCGCGTGGCCGAAAGCGCCTCTGTCGGCGGATCGGCGGCGATCGGCATCGGCCTGACCTTGCTCGCGATGTGTCTGTTCACGGCCATGGACACGATCGGCAAGCTCCTGATGCAGAGCTATCCGTTCCCGCAGGTGGTCTGGGCGCGCTACTTCTTCCAGTGCACGCTGATGCTCCTCATGCTGCCGCGGCTCGGCCTGGCAGGCTTCCTGCGCACCCGCCGCCACGGTCTGCAGATCGGCCGCGGCCTGCTCCTGCTGCTCGCCACCTGGTGCATGTACGGCGCGTTCCGCGTGGTGTCGCTGGCCGACGCCTACACCATCACCTTCACGGCACCCTTGCTGGTGACCGCGCTCTCGGTGCCGCTTTTGCACGAGCGGGTCGGCTGGCGCCGCTGGGGCGCGGTGCTGCTGGGCTTTCTGGGCGTCCTGATCGTTATCCGCCCGGGCTTCGGCGCGGTCCCCTTGGAACTGCTGCTGCCGCTGATCACCGCGGCCTGCTTCGCCCTCTACCAGATCTTCACCCGCCTGGTCAGCGTCGACCCGGCCGAGACGCCGTTCGTCATGCTGTTCTACCTCGCCTGGGTCGGCGCGCTCGTGATGACGCTCGTGGTGCCGTTCTACTGGCAGCCGGTGGCGCCGACCGACTGGCTCTGGATGGCGGCGATCGGGGCGCTCGGCGCGCTCGGCCACCTGATCCTGATCCAGGCGCTGGTGATCGCGCCCGCCTCGCTGATCGCGCCCTTCACCTACAGCCAGATCATCTGGGCGCTGATCCTGGGCTACCTCGTCTTCGGCGACGTGCCCGACTTCTGGATGCTGGCCGGGTGCACCGTGATCATCGCCAGCGGCCTGTTCGTCTTCTACCGCGAAGCCGTCCTCGGCAAGTGATGACACTAACCTCATCAACCTCTACTGACGCCGTCGAGTCGCGATGCTGGAATGGAAGGCTCGACCCCGACGATTAGCTTGACCCCCACGATGAGGAACTCTCTACGGGGCTTTGGCCGATACTAGCTATCCATGAGCGTCAGGCTACTGCGGCGACGAGAGCGTGGTAGGTAGTGGGTTGGATGGTCACGGCGTGCGCGATGACGCGGGCGAAGCGGTGGCTGATGGATTTGGCGGTGCGGCGGTTGAAGCGGAACACGAA
>JBKPDM010000253.1:0-28474 GCA_046727895.1 Pseudomonadota bacterium
GCAGCCGGTCGAAGCCCGGGCGGCGCAGGGTGCCGAGCACCGCCTGCACGTGGCCATCCGGCAGCACGTGGCTACACAACGCCCGCGCCCACACCGGCAAACCCAGACGTGCCAAAGCCTTACAAGCCATCAGCGGGTAAAAGTTCGGTCTAGTGGTACCCGATATCGGCGCGGACCTTGCCGCGGAACACCCAATACGACCAGCCCGTGTACATCAGAATGACCGGCAGCAGAAACAGCAGGCCGAGCAGCAGGAAGGCCTGGGTGCTCGGCGAGGACGCCGCCTCCCAGAGCGTGAAGCGATAGGGCACGATCATCGGCCAGAGACTGATGGCGAGGCCGACGTAGGCGAGCACGAACAGCCCGATCGCGCCGGCAAACGGCGCGACGTCGGCGCCGGAGTCGAGCGAGCGCCACACCCACACTGCGAGCAGCGCGGTGACGATCGGGACCGGCGAGAGGAAGGCGATGTTCGGCCAGGAGAACCAACGCGCGGCGACGCTCGGGTCCAGAAACGGCGTCCAGAGGCTGACCACACCGATCGCGACGATCACGCCGAGCAGGCAGCGGCGTCCCTGCTCACGCGCCCATTCCTGGAGCGCGTCCTCGGTCTTCAGCACCAGCCAGCCGGCGCCGAGCAGGCCATAGCCGAACAGCAGCGCGACCCCGGTGACGATCGAGAACGGAGTGAAGAAGTCGAATGAGCCGCCGCTGAACTCGCGCCCTTGGGTCTGGAAGCCCTGCACGAACGCGCCCAGCACCATGCCCTGGGCGAAGGTCGCGATCGTCGACCCGTAGCAGAAGGCGTGGTCCCAGAAGGTCATGTGCGGCGCGTCCTTGAAGCGAAACTCGAACGCGACGCCGCGAAAGATCAGGCCAAGCAGCATCGCCAGGATTGGAAAGTAGAGCGCCGGGATGATGATCGCGAAGGCGAGCGGAAACGCCGCCATGAGGCCGACCCCGCCGAGGATCAGCCAGGTCTCGTTGCCGTCCCAGATCGGTGCGATCGAGTTCATGACCAGGTTGCGCGAGGGCGTGTCCGGCGCGAGACCATAGAGGATGCCGACGCCGAGATCGAACCCGTCCAGGAGCACGTAGAGAAAGACGCCGAGGCCGAGGATCACCGTCCAGATGCCGATGAAGTCGAATACCGGCTGGGTCATCGGACCGTCTCCTCAGCATGCGGCAGGGCCTCGACCGGCCCCGCCGGCCGGCCGCTTTCGATCGGCGCGGGCGCCACCTCCACGGGGCCGGCGCGCACGACCCGCGCCATGAGCATGATGCCGGTCGGATAGATGACCAGGTAGACGACCATGTACACCAGCAACGATAGCAGGACGTCGCTGCCGGTCAGCGACGGCGAGACCGACTCCGCGGTCCGCATCAGTCCGTAGACGATCCAGGGTTGTCGCCCGACCTCGGTGGTCACCCAGCCGGCGATCACGGCAATGAAACCAAGCGGCGCGGCGAACTCGCAGACGCGGAGGAACCAGGAGGTGTAGTAGAGCGCTCCGCGGGCGCGCAGGACCCAGCTCGTGGCAACCAGGGCGAGCATCAGGAAGCCGATGCCGACCATGATCCGGAACGCGAAGAACACGATCGCGACCGGCGGCCGCTCGTCGGCCGGCCACTCCTTCAGCCCGCGCACCGCGCCATCCCAGCTGTGGGTCAGGATCAGGCTGCCCAGACGCGGCACCTCGACGACGTAGCGGTTGCTGGCACTCGCCTGGTCGGGCAGCGCGAACAGGATCAGCGGAAAGCCGGACGCGGTCTCCCAGTGCGCCTCGATCGCGGCAAGCTTGGCCGGCTGATATTCGAGCGTGTTGAGGCCGTGCTGGTCGCCGAGGAACAGCTGCAGCGGCACGAGGAAGGTGAGCAGCCAGAGAGTCATCGAGAGCATGATCCGGCCCTCGTGCACGAAGCGCCCGCGCCGGATGATGTAGGCGGCGACGCCCAGCACCACGAAGCCGGTCGTCACGTAGAAGGCAACGACCGTGTGCGCCAGCCGATAGGGAAAGGAGGGCGTGAAGATGATCGCCAGCCAGTCTTTCGGGAAGAAGCGGCCGTCGACCATCTCGTAGCCCGCGGGCGTCTGCATCCAGCTGTTGGTGGCCAGGATCCAAAACGACGAGAACAAGGTGCCGAAGGCGACCATCAGCGCGGCGACGAAATGCGCCCAGGGCGGCACCAGCTTGCGGCCGAACAGGAGCACGCCGAGGAAGGCCGATTCGAGGAAGAACGCGGTCAGACCCTCATAGCCCAGAAGCGGCGAGATGATGTTGCCCGTGGCATCGGAGAACCGGCTCCAGTTGGTGCCGAACTGAAAGGGCATGACGATGCCCGAGACCACGCCCATGCCGAACGAGATCGCGAAGATCTTGATCCAGAAATTCGAGATCCGATCGTAGGTGACGTCACCGGTTTTGAGGCGCAGGCCTTCGAGCACGACGATGTAGGAGGCAAGGCCGACCGTGAACGCCGGCAACAGGATGTGCCAGGCGACCACCCAGGCGAACTGCAGTCGCGACAGCCAGACCGGATCGAGATCCACTCGGTTTCCCCCTTGTCATTCAGCGCCGGCTGCGCGGCGGCCGTCTACTGCATGAACCAGCCGTGGCTCACCACGAGCGACTGCCCGGTCAGGGCATTGGATTCGAAGGCCGCGAAGAACAGGGCCAGCTCGGCGACGTCGGCCGTGGTCGTGAACTCGCCATCGACCGTCTCCTTCAGCATGACATTCTTGATCACTTCCTCCTCGGATATGCCGAGCTCCTTCGCCTGCTCAGGGATCTGCTTGTCGACCAGCGGCGTGCGCACGAAGCCCGGGCAGATCACGTTGGCGCGCACGCCGTGCGCGGCACCCTCCTTGGCCACGACCTTGGCGAGCCCGATCAGGCCATGCTTGGCGGTCACGTAAGGTGCCTTGAGCACCGAGGCCTCCTTGGAGTGGACCGAGCCCATGTAGATGATGCTGCCGCCGCGGCCGTGCCGGTACATCTGGCGCAGCGCCGCTCGGGTGGTGAGGAACGCGCCATCGAGGTGGATCGCCAGCAGCTGCTTCCACTTGGCGAAGTCGAACTGATCGAGCGGCTGGACGATCTGGATGCCGGCATTGCTGACCAGGACGTCGAGGCCGCCGAGGCCCTCGACGATTCTGGCGAACCCGGCATCGACCTGGGCCTCGTCGGTGACGTCCATGGCGACGCCCAGGGACTTGCCGCCCTCCGCCCCGATCTCGCGCGCGACCGCTTCTGCGCCCGCCCGGTCGAGGTCGGCGATCGCGACCTTGGCGCCTTCGCGGGCGAAGGTGAGCGCGATCTCGCGGCCGATCCCGCTCGCGGCCCCGGTGACGATGGCAACCTTGTCCTTCAGGCGCATGGCTCGCTGGTCCCTCGATCAGGCAAGATCCGTGCTCGACGGCTGACTGGGGCCCGGTGCCTGCCGTCAGGCTCGCGGCAGCGCTATTCGGCCGCGACCGCCGGGCTGTGCTCCTGGATCAGGCGCCAGACCTTCTGCGGCGTCGCCGGCATGTCGATGCTGCGCACGCCGAAGTCGGCCAGAGCATCGATGATCGCGTTGATCACCGCCGCGGGCGAGGCGACCGAGCCAGCCTCGCCACAGCCCTTGACCCCCATCGGGTTGTTCCGGCAGGGCACCTCGATGGTCGAGACGTCCATGGCCGGCACACCGTCCGCCCGCGGCATGCAGTAGTCCATGAACGAGCCCGAGAGCAGCTGGCCGCCTTCGTCGTAGACCGCCTGCTCGTAGAGCGCCTGGCCGATTCCCTGGACCACGCCGCCGTGGACCTGCCCGGCGACCAGCATCGGGTTGAGCACGACCCCGAAATCGTCGACTGCGGTGTAGCGGACGATGCGGGTGACCCCGGTGTCGGGATCGATCTCGACCTCGGCGACGTGGCAGCCGTTGGGGAACGTCCAGGCGTCGATCGTGGCGGTCGCCTCGGCGTCCAGGCCGCTCGGCTCGCCGCCCAGGGTGGCCGCCATGCCGCGCGCCTTCTCGGCGAGGTCCATGATCGCGATCCGCCGGTCAGTGCCGACCACCTGGAAGGTGCCGCTCGCCCGCTCGAAACTGATGTCGGCTTCCGCGGTCTCGAACTCCAGGGCGGCGAACTGCTTGCCGCGGTCGATCACCACCTCGGCGACCGTGCGGATCGCCATGCCCTCTGCGGTCAGCGAGCGCGAGCCGCCGGTGCCGCCGCCCTTCTTCAGCCGGTTGGTATCGCCCTGCACGATCCGGATCCGCTCGAACGGAATGCCGAGGCGGTCGTGCACCACCTGGGCGTAGGCGGTCTCGTGGCCCTGGCCGTTCGACTGGGTACCAACCATGACGCTGACCGTGCCGTCGGCCTCGAAGGTGATCGAGGCGGCCTCCTCGGGATCGCCCATGGTCGATTCGATGTAGTAGGACATGCCGATGCCGCGCCGCCGGCCGCGGCGCGCCGCCTCGGCCTTGCGCCCGCCGAAGCCCTGCCAATCGGCCCTTCTCATGGCCTCGTCCATGACCCTGGCGAACTCGCCGGAATCATAGGTCTCGCCTGCCGCGGTCTTGAACGGCATGGCCGCGGCGGTGATGAAGTTCCTGCGGCGGAACTCGGTCGGGTCCAGGCCGGCGTCACGCGCCGCGGCGTTGATCAGGCGTTCCATGAGATAGATGGACTCGGGCCGCCCGGCGCCGCGGTAGGCATCGACCGGCGTCGTGTTGGTGAGCACCCCCTTGACCCGATAGAGCAGCCCTTTGACGTCGTAGACGCCGGGCAGGACCTTGAGCGCCGCGCCGGTCGGGATGAACGGCGCGAACAGCGAGGTGTAGGCGCCGAGATTGGCCGTCGTCTCGACCCGCATGCCGAGAATCTTGTGGTCGGCGTCGAGGGCGAGTTCGGCCTCGGTGACGTGATCACGCCCCATCACGTCCGAGAGGAACGTCTCGCTGCGCTCGCCGGTCCACTTCACCGGCCGGCCGAGCTTGCGCGCCGCCCAGGCGGTCATGGCGTATTCGGGGTAGATGAAGAACTTGGTGCCGAAGCCGCCGCCCACGTCCGGGGTGAGCACACGGACTTTGTCGGGCGGCATCTTGAGGATCGCGCCGGCGAGGACGTCCTTGACCACCCAGGCGCTCTGATTGCAGCAGCGGAAGGTGAGCTGGCCACTCGCCCGGTCGTACTCGGCGACCGCGGCGCGCGGCTCCATCGGATTGGAGATTAGCCGGTTGTTGACGATCCGAACCTTGGTGACGTGGGCCGCCTTCGCGAACGCGGCGTCAACCGCCGAACGGTCACCGTGCTGCCAGTCGAAGGCGATATTGTTGGGAACGTCGTCGTGGACCAGGGGCTGGCCCGGCTGATCGGCCTCGGCGGTCGCGGCGACCGCGCCGAGCGATTCGTACTCGACCGCGACCAGCTCGGCGGCATCCTTGGCCTCCGCCCTGGTCTCGGCCACGACGAAGGCGACCGCATCGCCGACGTGACGGACCTGATCGGTGCAGAGCACGGTGCGCAGCGCATGCTTACCTTTCGAGCCGTCGCGATTTTGCATCGGGATCAGGCAGGGCAGGTGGTTGCCGCCGGTCGCCGCCAGCTCGTCGCCGGTAATCACCGCGAGCACGCCCGGCGCGGAGCGGGCGGCCCCGACATCGATCGATTTAATCCGCGCGTGCGCCTCGGGCGAGCGCACCACGTAGCCATAGGCTTGGCCGTCGATGTTGATATCGTCGGTGTAGCGACCTTTGCCGGTGATGAACCGCTGATCCTCGACCCGCCGCACCGGTTGGCCGACCCCGAACTTCGCCATGGCGCACTCCCCCGCGTGCTGATCAGACTTGGGCGACAACATAGCCCAACCGGCACGCTCTGCCAGCCCCGGTTTGGTCAGCTCTACTGGACATGAAGATACAGTCGGCGGGTGTGGTAGGGGCAGTTGAATCACACTTGACACGGCCCTAGATCAGTGCCCTGTTCTATCGGGCAAATTGGCCCGGGAGCGGGGCCAACAAACGAGTTAGGCGCCATGAGTGACGACAGCCGAGTTCTCGTCTCGATCGGTATGCCGGTATTCAACGGAAGTAACTACATAGATGTTGCTATAGAATCGATCCTGCGTCAGACGCTGAGCGATTTCGAGCTGATCATCAGCGACAACGCCTCGACCGATAACACCGCGGAAATCTGCCGACGCTATGCGGCGCGCGATGCGCGCATCCGCTATTACCAGAACGCCAGCAATATCGGAGCCAGCGCTAACTTCAATCGGTGCTTCGAGCTGGCATCGGCCAAATACTTCAAGTGGGCGGCCCATGACGACACCCTGGCGCCAACCTACCTGGAACGTTGCGTGGCAGCGCTCGAGGCCAACCCGGATGCGGTGCTTTGCCAGTCGCTGGTGCGGCTGATCGACGCCGACGGCCATAGCGTCGGGACTTACGACAGCGAACTGACGGGCGCCGATTCCACGTCGCCCTCACGCCGGTTCGCGGCGCTTGTAATCTCGACCCACTGGTGTACCGAGACCTTCGGGTTGATCCGCGCCGAGGCGCTCGCCAAGACCAGGCTGATCGGGCACTATTTTGCCTCGGATCGGGCGCTCTGCGCGGAACTGGCGCTGCTCGGCCGCTGCCTCCAGGTCGTCGAACCGCTGTTCATGAACCGCGACCATCCGGACCGTTGCGTGCGGGCCGCCTATCCGGACCGTCGCTCGGTGCGCTACTGGTATCTGCCCGGTGCCGCAAGGCCGAGCCTCGCGGACCTGTGCCCGATGTGGTCGCTGTACGCCGAGTACTGGCGCATGGTCCGACGGCACCTTCCCGAGCGGCGGGAGCAAATCCGTTGCTATGGTCACCTGCTGCGCTGGCTGGTCGTTTACTGGAATGCTGTCCGCCTGCTGCTCGAGCCGGTCAGCGCCCTCGATCCGCGGGTACTTGCGCTCGCGAGCGACATCAAGCACCGCCTGTTCGGCGCCGCCCGCATCGCGCTGGTAAGCGACTCGGGCGAGCGACTACGTCATCGCTGAGACGATCCACCCAGCAGATGAAGAGCGATCCGATCACCGAACGCCCAGGCCACTCGGGTGAGCCGCCAGTGCCGTGGCAGCGGCAGGCGCTGAAGGCGACCCTGGTCTCCAAACCCCGGCTGTACGACCGCGCGCTCGCGTACGTCGAGGACGTGCTGCGCTCCGGCTGGTGGGGCTACGGGCCGGCCGCCCAGCACCTGCAGGCTACGGTCGAAGGATTGTACGAAGATCGCCGCAGCGCGCTCGCGACCACGAGCTGCACCGCAGCGATGCACCTGGCGCTGCGCGCCGCCGGTGTCGGCCGGGGCGACGAGGTCATCGTGCCCGCCATGACCTACGTCTCGACCGCCGTCGTTGCCGTCTACTGCGGCGCCGAACCGGTGTTCGCCGACGTCGACCCGGCCACGCTCACTCTGACCGCCGAGACGGTCGAGCGCGCGCTCTCCAAGCGCACGCGGGCGATCATCCCGATGCACTATGCCGGGCCGCCGGCGGATTTCGAGCCGATCCGCGAGCTGGTCGCGGGGCGCGACATCGTCGTGATCGAAGACGCGGCGCACGCCTTCGGCTCGATCCGCGACGGACGGCGGGTCGGTGCCAACGCTGAATTCGCCGCCTTCAGCTTCGCGCCGACCAAGCAGATCGCGACCAGCAGCGGCGGTCTGCTGCTGTTCCGCGACCGCGAGCGGCGCACCGAGCTCAATCAGCTGGCATTCCTCGGTCTTGCCGCGGACACCTATGATCGGACCGCGGCCCGGGGCGTCAGCCCAACTCAGCACGTCGCGCGGATCGGCCACAAGTACAAGATGGACGATCTCGCCGCCGCCCTCGCGCTCGCCGGCATCGAGCAGCTCGCAGAAATCGTTGAGCACCGAGAGGCGCTGGTCCAGCGTTACTACGAGCGGCTCGAGGATCTGCCGGAGGTCCAGCTCGTGCCGCGCCGGACCAATGCCTCGATCTCCTGGTACATCCTGCCGATTCGCGTCCCCGAGGCGAAGCGCGACCGTCTGCGCGCGCGGCTCGCCGAGCGGGGTGTCGATTCGAGCGTGCACTATCCGAATCTCTCGGAGCAGCCGGCATTCAGCGACTGCCGCGGCGAGGTTCCGATCACCGCCCGCGAGAGCCGCCGCGTGATCACTCTGCCGCTGCACGGCAGCCTCATGCTCGCCGAGGTCGATCGGATCTGCGACGCGATCCGCAGCTTCCTCGCCTGATCCGCGAGCACCGATCCCGCTCCCGCCACCGCAGTCGCGACGGCAGCGCTGCCCTGGCGGGCGAGGCGCCATGGCCCCACATCTAGACATGACGGAGCGTCCACCCGGCGCGGTCGCCCCCGAGGCGCCCGCGCGCCGGTCTTACGCATGTTCCCGATTCACGACGACAACCCGACCTCTCGCAAGCCCTACGTGACGATCGGACTGATCGTCGCCTGCGTGCTGGTCTACCTCTGGCAACTGTCGCTCGGGCCACGCCAGGACCAGGCCGCCGTCTACAGCTTCGGGTTCATCCCCGGAGTGTTCTTCGGTCAGGTGCAGCTGCCGCCCGGGCTCAGGGTCGTCCCGCCGGCCGCCACCCTGATCACGGCGATGTTCATGCACGGCGGCTTCATGCACATCGCCGGCAACATGCTCTACCTCTGGGTTTTCGGGAACAACATCGAGGACGTCTGTGGCCACACCCGCTTCCTGGTCTTCTATCTGCTCTGCGGGCTCGTGGCGGCGTTCGCGCAGGCCCTGCCCGACCCGGCCTCGCAAATTCCGATGATCGGCGCGAGCGGCGCGATTTCGGGCGTGCTAGGCGCCTATCTCGTGCTCTTCCCGCGTGCACGGGTCCATGTCCTGATCCCGTTCTTCATTTTCTTCGTGTATCAGGTGCCGGCGGGCTATCTGCTCGGCTTCTGGTTCTTGTTCCAGCTGATCAGCGGGGCGACGGTCGACCCGAGCCAGGGCGGGGTCGCTTTCTGGGCGCACGTCGGCGGGTTCATCACCGGCATGGCGCTGATCTGGCTGTTCCGCGAGAAGAGTGCCGTCGCCCGGGTGCGCCGCGCCGGCCGCTCGCGTATCCCGCCGACCGCGCGGCGTCGACCCGGTCCCTGGGGCTGAGCGCCCGCTCAGGCCGATGTCACGGGCGCTCTCGGCCGGGCCGGGTCGGTGCGCCGAGCGGCGATCGCCCGCCGGTAGATCGCGAGCAACCGCTCGAGATTGACCGGGGCGGTGTACCTGGCCTCGAACTCGGCGCGAGCAGCTTGGCGGAGCCGGGCCTGCTCGGTCGGATGATCGAGCAGCCATGCGACCTTGGTGACCAGATCGTCCACGTCGCCCGGCCGGAAATGCAAGCCCGTGCGCTGGTCGATGACGACCTCGGCCATCGCACCGATCGCCGAGGCGACGATCGGTGTGCCACGCGCGTAGCACTCGCTGATCACGCGCGGCAGACCCTCGTACCAGGTCGAGGGCAGGACGAAGAAGCACGCCCGGCCGAGCAGTTCGTAGAATTCACTGAGCGGGCGGCGACCGAGATAGTCGATCGCCGGCATGCGTGCCGCGGCCCGCTCGACCGTCGCGGTCAACGGTCCGTCGCCGAGGATCTTGAGCGGGATCCGGGCACCCAGACGTTCCCAGGCCGTCAGCAGAAGGGGCACGCCTTTCTCGTGATTGAGCCGGGCGACGAACAGGGCGAAGCCGCCGCTGCCGTCGCCCGGGCCCAGATCCGGGCTGACGAAGTTCGGCTTGATCACGATCTTGTCGGCGGGCAGGCCGCCCGCGATCATCTTCTGGCGCATGAACTCGTTGAGCGCGATGTAGACGTCGACCTGGCGGCGCCAGGTCTGCAGCAAACGATGCCCGGCGAGCATGCCCGCGACCACCGCGCTGCCAGCCCGACTGTTCCGATAGCAGGCGTGCAGCACGCCCGGCCAGGGTACCGCCTTGCCGAGACAGTCCTCGCAGATCCGGCCATCGCGATACAAGATCGCGGCGGGGCACACCAGGCGGTAGTTGTGCAGGGTCTGAACCACCGCGCAGCCTTCAGCCTGCGCTGCGTAGTAGGCCGCGGGCGAGATCAGCGGGAAGAAGTTTTGCACGTGGACGACGTCATAGCGCCCGGCGCGCAGGCGCGCCCGGATCGCGCGATAGGTGCCCTGTGACCACAGCGTATCACGCGCCGCGCGAAGGTTGCCGACCTCTTCGACCCGCCGGTTGTCGTCTTCGTAGGCATCGACCTCAATGCCCGCTTGGCGCAGGAGCCGGTGCTCGGCCTCGTAGGATTCCTCTTCGCCGCCGCGGATGTGGTAACGGCAGTGGACCATCAGGACGCGCATCGGAGCCTCGTCTGCTTTGGTCGCCGGCACGGAGTTGCCCTGCTCGAGGCGAATTTGGATCGAACTCCGGCGGGAGCGAGAGAGCCCGTCGCTCTGCGGTGGGGGGTCACTCGCCGATGTCGCGCGCGGCCCTGCGCTTCTGGGCGGCCAACGCCATCAGCCGGCGATCGCGCCAGATGCTGCGCGCGCCCAGGCGTCCCGCAGGCAAGCCCGCGCGCCGCTCCGCCTCGACCTTGGCGATCAGCGCCGGATCGGTCCAGTCGAGCGGCGCCTGGCCGCGCTCGATCGCCTGGTAGAGCGAGCCATAGCGACGAAGATAGTCGGCGATTCCGCCCGGGGCATTGAGATCAATGGTCTCGAACGGTCCCATGAAGGACCAGCGCAGCCCGATTCCATCCCTGATCGCGATGTCGATGTCGTCGGCCGAGGCGACCCCGTCGGCGAGCATGCGCAGCGCCGCCCCGATCAGCGCGCCCTGCATCTGGTTGGCGACAAAACCCTGGACCTCGTGTCTGAGCCGGATCGGCGCCTGCCCCACTGAGCGCAGGAGCGCAAAGGCCCGCTCCAGCACCGCCGGATCAGTCCAGGGCGCCGGACACAGCTCGACCAGCGGCGTGAGGTAGGGCGGATTGATCGGATGCGCGACCAGGCAGCGCTGACGCCCGGCCAGGTTCTCGGTGAAGCTGGATGCCGGAATGCCCGAGGTCGAGCTGGCCAGGATCGCGTCGGGCGCCGCCAGACGATCCAGCTCGGCGAAGATCGCGCGCTTGACCTCGACCCGCTCGGGCGTGCTCTCCTGGACGTAGTCGGCGCTCGCCAGCGCCTCGGCGAGGGTCGCCGCATAGCGAACCCGCCCGAGCGCTGCCGCGGGGTCGTCGACCAGTTCGAGCGCGGCCAGGTCCTCGAGCCGCGCGGCAATGTTGCGCCGCGCCTGCTCCAGGACCGCCGGCTCGGCGTCGAACAGCACGACCTCGTGCCCGGCGCGCGCGAACACGATCGTCCACGCCTGGCCGATCAGCCCGCCGCCGACCAGTGCGATGCGCTCCATGGCGTTCCCCCGATGCCGCGCCTTACTTCAACATAGCTCGGTCGTGACGGGTCCGACAGGTCGGAAGCGAAGGGTCCCATCGAAGAAATCGAGGATGTCAGCTCTCGAGACGAGAACTGACCACGCGCACGAAGCACACCGGGTCTCAGGCGCCGCGCCGTGGACCCTGCCGCGCTCCTCGGGCCATGGTCCGAGGGGCGAAGCGTCAGGCGGCGGCGCGCGGTTGCCCGAGGAGTTCGGCCGGCTGCGGCCGGCCGAGCAGGAAGCCCTGCGCCTGATCGCAGCCGGCGCGGCGCAGAAAGGCGAGCTGCGTCTCGGTCTCAACGCCTTCTGCGAGCACCAGCTTGCCCAGATTGTGGCCGAGCTGGACAATCGCTCGGATGATCGTCTCGGCGTGCTCGCTCTGCCCGATCTCGGCAATGAACGAGCGGTCGATCTTGATCCGATCGAACGGAAACCGGTTCAGGTAGGCGAGCGAGGAATAGCCGATACCGAAGTCGTCGATCGCGAAGCGGATGCCGAGCTCGGCCAGTGTGGCCAAATGCGCGGTGTCGGCCGGCGACAGGAACAGGTTTTCGGTGATCTCGAGTTCGAGCTCGGCCGGCTCGAGCCCGAGTTCGGCGAGGATGCGCGGGATCCGCTCGGCCAGCTCGCGCTGGCGGACCTGGCTCGGCGATAGATTGACCCCGACCCGCACCGGCGCGCCGGCCTCGCGCCAGGCTCGGGCGTCGCGGCAGGCCTGGCGCAGGATCCACTCGCCGATCGGTTGAATCAGGCCGGTGACCTCGGCCACCGGGATGAAGGCACCCGGCAGGACCAGCCCGCCCTGCGGATGGCGCCATCGGGCGAGCGCCTCCACGCCGACCAGGGCGTGCGTGCGGAGGTCGAATTGCGGCTGGTAGAACACCGCGAGCTGGTGGCCGGCGAGCGCTTGCTGAAGACCTTCCTCCAAGCTGCGCCGCGCCAGCACCTCAGCGTTCATCTCCGGCTCGAAGAAGGCGAAGCGATTCCGACCCTCCGCCTTGGCCCGGTAGAGCGCGATGTCGGCGTGCTTGAGCAGCGGCTCGAGCGCGTCGCCGTCCTGCGGAAAAAGCGCGATGCCAAGGCTCGCGCCCACGAACACTTGCCGGCCGCCCAGATCGAACGGCTCGCGCGCGGCGGCCGTGATCTTACCGGCCAGGACCGCGGCGCCACCAACCTCGTGCAGGTCGGTCTGCACGACGGCAAATTCGTCGCCGCCCAGCCGGGCCACCGTGTCGCTTTCGCGCACCAGGGCACGCAGCCGCCCCGCTACGATCCGGATCAGCTCGTCGCCCGTCAGATGACCGAGGGTGTCGTTGACCGTCTTGAAGTGGTCGAGGTCGACCAGCATCACCGCAACGCCGTCCTTGGCGCGACGCGCGCGCGCCAGGGCCTGCTCGAGCCGGTCCTGCAGCAGCAGCCGGTTGGGCAGGCCGGTGAGCGAATCGTGATGGGCCAGATGGCGGATGCGCTCCTCGACCTCGACCCGCTCGGTGATGTCCTCGACCAGCGAGAGCACGGTCAGATCGCCACCGTCCTCGGGGAGGAGCGCTGAGTTGTGCCACCGGCAGACCCGCAGGCTGCCGTCTCGGGCGTGGTTGCGCAGGGTGACGACGTTGCGCGTCTTCAGGCCGCAGACCAGATCCCGGACCGCCGACTTGGCTTTCTCGACGTGGCTTGCGTCGACCATGGTCAGCGTATCCCAGCGCTGGCCCCTCATCTCGGCTTCCGTGAAGCCGAAGATCGCCTCCGCCTGGCCCGACCAACGGTGGAGCCGGAGCTGCCCGACGTGGTCGCGCCTGCCTCGCCATTCGAGCACGCCGAGCGGCGTGTTGGCGAGGTGCTCGCTCAAGAGACCGTACGCTTGGGCAAGCTCCTTCTCGGCGCGCTTGCGTTCGCTGATGTCGCGCAGGATCGTCTGCACCGCCGGCCGGCCATCGAGGGTGATCCGGACGCTGCCCGCCTCGACGTCGATCGCCTGTCCATCGAGCCGAAGCAGTCGCTGCTCCGTCCAGGGCGCCGATTGCACGGCTTCGGCTACGAACCCCGGCATCGGCCGCCCGATCAGCGCCGCCGCATCGGGGGCAGCAAACAGCGCGACGGCGCCGGGGTTGGCGAAGCGGATCACGCCGCGCTGGTGCACGATGATGGCGTCGGGTGAGGCGTCGACCAGTTGCCGGTAGCGGTCGCGGCTCTCCTGGAGAGTGCGTTCGGCCAGCAGGGCCTGGTAGCGCGCCTGGCTGGCGGCCAGGGCCCGATCGGCCTGCAGGCGGCGGTAAAGCAGGAACGCCGTCGTCCAGACCACCGCAAGCGCGATCCCCCGATTGGTCAAGACAAACCAGGCGGGGGCAAAGCCCTTGGCCGATGCCGCATAGCCGACGAGGTTCAGCAGCGTGGCGATCGCGCCGGCGACGAGCGGCGCCGTCGCCCAGGGCAGCCAGGCGCTGGCCAGGACGAACGCTGCATAGAGGGTCCCGTCGGCGACGCCGCGCGGCGTCGCCAGATCAAAGACAAGGATCGCCGCGGCAACAGCCACGGCCACGGCGAGCCCGGCGACCGGCCAGGGACGCGCGCGAGGCTCGGCTTCGATCACTCCTCTCCCGATGATCGCAGCAGGAGGGCTTCGTCTAGCAGGCTTGCGCCTCGCGCGCAAACAAGAACGAAATATGAAACCATGGCACGTGCGAGCGGAAGTTTCGATCCGTGCTCGCCGTCATTTCGAGGCTGACTCGGCCCGCAGCGTCACGCTATACGCCGCTCGGCCCGAGGCATGATCAATGCAGTTTGGACCTGCGCTACCCAGTCTTCAGGCCGCGCTGGATCAGCCCGCGTTGCTCGTGAGGGCGCCGTGCGGGTGACCGTGGCCGCAATTGGCCGCGATCGGGCAGGGCCGAACCGCGCTCTGTTCGAGGAGTATTGTAAGCGTTGTCCATGGCCGATCCGCCTGGTCGAGATCGCGCCGCGCACTGGCTTGCCGAGCGAGCGCCGGCTGGCCGAGGAGGCCGAGCGGCTGCTCAAAGCCCTGCCTCCGGATGCGATCGCGATCGCCCTCGACGAGCACGGTTGCGATCTCGACAGCGCCGGGTTCGCCCGCCAGATTGGCGCCTGGCAGACCGAAGGCCGGAGCGAACTCGGCTTTCTGATCGGCGGACCCGACGGCCTGGGCCCGGGTGTGCTCGAGCGGGCCGATGCGATCCTGGCGTTCGGCCGCATGACCTGGCCACATCGGCTGGTGCGGGTGCTGCTTGCGGAGCAGCTCTACCGGGCGGGCGCGATCCTCGCGGGGCACCCCTATCACCGCGAGTGACGGGCCGTCGCGTGATCGCTCCGGGATCTGCAGCCTCAGCGCAGGCCTCCCGACGCGCGCGACCGAGGCGGTCAGTGCAGGCGCACGAGGTGGCGGGCGTAGCGGAAGCGGTTCGGCTTGATGATCCGGGCGCTGGCGATCTTGACACTGTGCAGGCGGCCGTCGAGGGAGCTTTCCCAGAAGTCGAGGAACTTGTGCAGGACCGGGAACTTTGGCGCGATGTCGAGACCCTGCCACACGTAGGTCTGAAGGAGGCTAGGATGATCCGGCATGTGATAGAGGATCTCCGCCGTGGTCAGACGGTAGTCCTTGATCATCAGCTCGAGATCGCGCATCGGCCCCTCCTCGCTGCTCGATCGCTCCCGCCTCGGCTCGCTCCCTTCGCGACCTCTTCCCGCGCACCGGGCCACGCCGGCGCATGATCGGCAACGCGGATACGAGATTGTAGTTCCTGGGGCCGTCCTGAAAAGATCAAATCCCGGGGTTTGGCCCCAAACGGCGCGGTACAGTACAAGGATGCGCGATTCTTCCCCGCTGGGAGGAAGCTTGGCATGCGTGATTTCGCGTTGGCCGGGCACTCCGTCGCCGCGCCGGCATCGGCATGGCCGCGACCTCACCCAAGGCGGGCTGACCGGCGGCTCAGATCGGCGCAAGAAGGGCTCGCGCTCGGCTAATTGAGCGAGAGATGGTGGTTTGCCCTTTTCCTGACATCAACGTCGGGTAGGTTAGTCGAGAGGGGTCGCCGCAGCACGCGGTTGTCGCCACAGGTTGGGAGCACGCCAGAGGGGCCGGCGCCATGGCCAAGAAAGCCGCCGCACGCAAACCGCCACAACCGAGATCGGTCGTGGCCAGGTTGCTGACGCCGGTGCAGGAGTTCATCAACACCGAGAGCGCCAGCGGCGTGATCCTGATCGCCGCGGCCGTGGTCGCCTTCGCGTGGGCCAACTCGCCCTGGGCGGGGAGCTATTTCGCGCTCCTCGAGGTTCCGCTGCGCATCGGTCTCGACGCCTGGGGTCTCGAGAAGCCGCTTCTTCTCTGGGTCAACGACCTGCTGATGGCGGTGTTCTTCTTTCTGGTCGGGCTGGAGATCAAGCGCGAGGTGATGGTCGGCGAGCTGGCCGGCTGGCGCCGGGCGGCGCTGCCGGTCACCGGGGCGCTCGGCGGCATGATCGTACCGGCCCTGATCTACGTCGCCTTCAATGCCGGCGGGCCGGGCCATGGCGGGTGGGGCGTGCCGATGGCGACCGACATCGCCTTCGCGCTTGGCGCTCTGGCGCTGCTCGGCGATCGGGTGCCGCTGCCGCTCAAGGTGTTCCTGCTGGCGCTGGCGATCGTCGACGATCTCGGCGCGGTCCTGGTGATCGCGCTCTTCTACGTTGAGAACCTTGATGGCACGGCCCTCCTCCTGTCGCTGCTCATTTGGGGCCTGGCACTGGCCTACGGGCTGTACGGTGGCGCGCGGCCGCTCGTCTTCGCCCTGATTGGCGCGGTGATGTGGTATTTCATGCTGAAGTCCGGCGTGCACGCGACCATCGCCGGCGTCCTCATGGCGCTCGCGGTGCCGCTGCGTCATCGGATGAGCACCCCGGCGCTGCAGCAGGAGCTCCGCCCGCTGACCGGACACGGCGGCGGCTTCGAGCAGATCGAGGTGGTCATTGAACACCTCGAGGACGTGCTCGACCGGGCCCACAGCCCTTTGCACAGCATGGAGCACTCGCTCGCCCCCTACGTCGCCTTTTTCATCATGCCGGTGTTCGCCTTCTTCAACGCCGGCGTCGCGGTCGGCGGCACCGGGGCGGAGCTGCTCAGCATGGTCTCGATCGGCGCGTTCCTCGGCCTGCTGCTCGGCAAGCCGATCGGCGTCGCCGGCTTTGCCTGGATCGCCGTCAGGACCGGGCTGACCCGACTGCCCGAGGGCGCCCACTGGCCCGGCATCATGGGCATGGGACTCCTCGCCGGCATCGGTTTCACGATGTCGCTGTTCATCGCCAACCTGGCGTTCGGTCCGACGCCAGAGCTGGGCCAGGCCAAGATCGGCGTGCTGGCAGCGTCGGTGATCGCCGCACTGGCCGGTCTGTCGTACCTGGCGTGGGCGCTGCCGCGCCCCCGGCGGAGCGGGTCCGGCGCCACCGAGAGGGCGCCCGCGGCCTGACGCGGTCAGCCCGATCAGACCCTGAGATCGATCGGGCTCAGCGGCCCCGAGTAGCTGATCCGGTGCAGGATGTGCGCCTGGTAGGCGGCAAGCGTCGCGCTTCGGCTTGGCGCGCCTGGACCAAGCTCCGGCGATCCGGCGAGCAGCTGCTGGACCAGAAAGCCGGGACTGTTATTTGGCGCCTTCAGCGTGTAGCCGAGGCTCGGTTGCCACTTCGGCGAGGGCGATGGCTCAGCCTCTGGCCACGCCGGCCGCCGCGCTGCGGGGCGAAGGTCGCCCACTCGAGGACCGGTCCGGAGAGCCGCGGCGACATTTACCATCCTGAGGGACTGAGGCTTGGTCGGTCAGCGATGAGCGGTGACGGCGCCGATGGCCGAGCCATCGGGCGATGGCATGCGCATCTACGCCGTGACGTCGATCAGACGGCCACGCAGCGGGTCGGATCTGCGCCGTGGCTGCCGGCGACGATCCTGGTGGGCGGCGACCCGCAAGGCCAGCGCCGTCGCCGGTCCGGGCTGAGCGCGGCCGTAGCCGTCCAGCTCGATCTGCCAGCGCGGCCCGCGCGGCAGCCGCTCGATCAGCCCGTTGGGACGGGTCAGGTGCATCGCATGGCCCCTTCTGGCTCCGCCGTGCCGATCCCGGTAACCTTAATCCGAACCGGTTAAGATCGGCTTAGATTACCCAACCATTAAGGCGCCCCCGACGCGGCCGGCACAAGGCGAGGCGCATGCAGCGGGGTGTGCCTCGACGCGCGGCGGGTCATGATTTGCCGACCCTGCTCCGGCCGCGCCGGTCTCCGCCGCCACGCTTGACCACGGGCCGCGCTTGCCGTCTTGCTGCGAGCGAGGGGAGGCGCAGGCGGCGGCGTGATCGACATCGAGTCTCTGGACGTCCGGTTTGGCGAGTTCCACGCCGTGCGCGACGCCTCGTTCCGGGTCGGCGCGGGCGAGGCGTTCGGGCTGGTGGGCGAGTCGGGCTCGGGCAAGACCACCGTGCTGAAGGCGATCGCGGGCCTCCTCGGCGGCTGGCGGGGTCGGATCACGGTCGACGGCGAGGCGCTCGCCGAGCGGCGCAGCAGGAGCTTCTGCCGCAAGGTCCAGATGATCTTCCAGGACCCCTACGGCTCGCTGCATCCGCGCCACACGGTCGACCGGACGCTGGCCGAGCCGGTGCTGATCCATGGTCTCGGCGACGTCGGTAAGCGCGTCGAGCACGCGCTGCGCTCGGTCGGCCTCGGTCCCGCCTTCCGCTACCGCTTCCCGCACCAGCTCTCGGGCGGCCAGCGCCAGCGGGTGGCGATTGCGCGCGCGCTGATGCTGGAGCCGAAGGTGCTGCTGCTCGACGAGCCGACCTCGTCGCTCGACGTCTCGGTGCAGGCCGAGATCCTGAACCTGCTGAGCGCTCTCCGCGCCGCGCGCAGCCTGACCTATCTGTTCGTGTCGCACAATCTCGCGGTGATCGCGCACATGTGCTCGGAGGTGGCGGTGATGAAGGCGGGCGAGATCGTCGAGCGGGTGCCGACCGCGGCGCTTCGCACCGGCGCGCTCGCCGATCCCTATTCGCGCCAGCTGCTCAGGAGCAGCGAGGGCTACGACCGCGAGGCGGCCGCCGCTCTGATCAGCTACGATTGAGCCGGCGCGGCGGCGGGCGCCATGCACGGGCGCCCTTATGCGAGGCCGCCGAGGTCGGCGACAAAATCGAACAGCAGCTTGACGTTGAGCGCGATGATCAGAGCCGCGAGGGCCCAGGCCAACCACTTCAGCCAGCGCGGGTTGACGAAGTTGCCCATCTTGGCCCGGTCGCTCGTGAACTGGACCAGCGGCACGACCGCGAACGGCAGCTGCAGCGAGAGGATCACCTGGCTCAGGATCAGGAGGTGAGCGGTGCCGCTCGTACCGTAGAGTGCGGTCACGACCACCGCCGGCACGATCGCTAGCAGCCGGGTCACCAGCCGGCGCAGCCAGGCCGGCAGGCGGATGTCGAGGAAGCCCTCCATGACGATCTGACCGGCAAGCGTCGCGGTGATCGTCGAGTTCTGACCCGAGGCGAGGAGCGCGATCGCGAACACCGTGCTGGCGAGCGGCACGCCCAAGAGTGGCGCCAGCAGATGGTAGGCGTCCTGGATCTCGGCGACCTCCGAGTGCCCGGCCGAGTGGAAGGCCGCGGCGGCGAGAATCAGGATCGCGCTGTTGATCAGGAGCGCGATGGTCAGCGCCAGCGTGCTGTCGATGGTCGCGAGGCGAATCGCCTGCCGCTTGACCGGCTCCGCCAGGTCGTAACGCCGGGTCTGCACGACCGCGGAATGCAAGTAAAGGTTGTGCGGCATCACCGTCGCGCCGAGGATGCCGATCGCGATGTAGAGCATCGCCGGGTTGGTCACGATTTCCGGGCTTGGCAGGAGTCCGCCAAGCATGCCGCTCACCGCCGGTGCCGACAGGACCATCTCGAAGGCGAAGCAGAGGAAGATCACCACGACCAGGGTGATGATGAACGCCTCCAGCCAGCGGAAGCCGCGCGCCTGCAGGACCAGGATCAGGAGCACGTCGGCGGCGGTCAGGACGACGCCGATCAGGAGCGGCAGCCCGAACAGAAGATTGAGGGCGATCGCCGTGCCGATCACCTCGGCGAGGTCGCAGGCGACGATCGCGATCTCGCAGAGGAACCAGAGCGCGATCCCCGCCGGCCGGCTGTAGTGATCGCGGCAGGCCTGGGCAAGATCGCGGCCGCTTGCGATGCCCAGCTTGAGGCTGAGCGCCTGCAGCACCATCGCCATCAGGCTGGACAGTACCACCACCGCGAGAAGCGTATAGCCGAAGGCCGAGCCGCCGGCGAGCGAGGTCGCCCAGTTGCCCGGGTCCATGTAGCCGACCGCGACCAGATAGCCGGGCCCGAAGAAAGCGAGCAGCTTGCGCAGCGGGCTCCAGCCCGCGCGGACCGGGACGCTGCGATGGACCTCGGCGAGGCTCGCCCGGCCGATCGGCCGCCGCCACCCCAGGTCCGGCTCGACGGGCGGGCTTTCAGCGTCCACGGGCCACCCCGCCGATGCTCGCCCGCCCGGACGCGCCCACATCCCTCATCGCAGCCGACCCGTGGCGAAGGCCGGCCGAATCGTGCGCATGGCGCTCACTCCTTCAGGACTACATATGAACAGGTGTTCACATGAAGACATGAATAGAAAGAGAGATGTTTCTTTGTTAGTCATCCATGAAAGCAACGCTGTTAACTCATGCTGCCCAATATAGGTCGATCAATACTTTCTGTCAATTAGATACGTGCGGTACGGCAGGGTTCGTTGCCTTCGCGGCGTTGGTTTGAGGACAAGCTTGGCGGCGCCCAGGCACGCGCATTTCTTGCGCGGGTGCAGCACGCCTGAAATGCCCTCAGGGGGGTTTGCACCTGCGCGGATTGACGTATCTTCCCGAGTGGCTCTTTGGGACGTTGCTCACGCAGCAAACTTTCGGAACTGGACGATGCCGGATCTCAAAGCAGCGGTCGTGCCGGTCACTCCCTTCCAGCAGAACTGTGTCATCCTTTGGGAGGAGCCGGGCAAGCGCGCGGTGGGGTGCGGGTCGAGCGCATCCTCTTGACCCACGGTCACATCGACCACGCCGGCGGCGCCGCCGCGCTCAAGGAAGCGCTCGAGCGGGCCGCGGCCGGATCGGCCGGAGGCGACCCCGCGAGCTTGCCGATCGAGGGCCCGGACGAGCGCGACCGGTTTCTCCTGCAAGGTCTCGAGGTGCAGGCGCCGACCTTCGGCATGACCGGCGTGCGCAACGTTCTGCCCGATCGCTGGCTCCGCGAGGGCGACGAGGTCAGGGTCGGCGAGCACACATTCGCCGTCCTCCACTGCCCCGGCCATACGCCGGGCCACGTCGTCTTTGTCAGTAGGGCGGCGCGCTTTGCGATCCTGGGCGACGTGCTGTTTCGGGGCTCGATCGGGCGGACCGACTTCCCCTACGGCGATCACGCCGCCCTGATCCGCTCGATCACAGAGAAGCTGTTACCGCTCGGCGACGACGTCAGCTTCATCTGCGGCCACGGCCCTGGCTCGACCATCGGCGCCGAGCGCCGCACCAACCCATTCCTGAGAGAATGATCGGTGCGAGCGCCGGGCGCGACCTGAGGCGGATCAGCGGTTGCCACGGCCATGGCCGACGTCATGCTGACGGGGGCCGCCGCGCCACTGCTGCTGACCGGGGCCGCCGCGCCACTCCTGGTGACCGTCATGGCGGAGATCAGCGCCATGCCATCTTGGCTGATCGTTACGGCGGAGATCGAAATGGCGCGGCCCGGGCTGCATGGCCCATGCCAGGTCGTCCTCTGGGGACGATAGCCGAAGTGGCGAACGGGCGCCGGGTAGATGTGACGCGGCGGATAGTGGTAGTGCTGCACCGCTCTTGGCGCCGGCACCAGGATGATGTGAACGCCCAAGGTCGGCCCTGGGTAAGCCGGACCGTAACCGTGCGCCGAAGCCGGCTCTGCGATCATGGCCAGGGCGCCCAAGGTCGCCCCGAGCAGGAGTATCTTAGGCATGGGATCGCCTCCTTTTCCCACACAAGTGTTCGCGATCATGCGTTGATCTTGCAGGTCATCACTTGAACCAGGCCTGAGGGGGGTATTCATGTGCCATTCATGGAAACCCGGCCTCATGCCCGCCGCGATGCACCGATCGCGGGCGCAGCGGCTCAGCCGGGCGTCGCGGGGTCGGATGCGCGCTATCGGGGCGGTGGCGGGCGAGCCGCTAGGCGGCGGTGGCCTGGCGCGTCGAGCGCAGGCGCTGGGCGTAGACGTTGATGATCAGCGCGATCAGGAGGATCAGGCCGCGGATCAGGATTTTCAGGAAGCTGTCGATGTCGACGTGGTCGAGGCCGTTGTTGAGCACGCCGAGCACGAACAGCCCGATGATCGTGTTGGGGATGCCGCCGCGGCCGCCGAACAGGCTGGTGCCGCCGACCACGACCGCAGCGATCGCATCGAGCAGGAAGTCGTCGAATTCATTCTGCTGCGCGCTGCCGAAATAGGCGACGCCGAGCATGCCGGCGACGCCTGAACAGACCGCGCTGATGATCATCACCGAGGCGACGATCGCCCTGACGTTGACGCCCGAATACTCCGCCGCCTCGCGGTTGCCGCCGACCATGTACACGTAGCGGCCAAAGCGCGTGTAGGTCAGCACCAGATGGCCGACCAGCAGGAACAGGGCGGCGATGATCACGATCCACGACAGCGGCCCGAGCGCGCCGCTGCCGAGCGTGCGGATCAGGTCCGGCACGTTGTAGGCGATCTGGCCGCGCACGAGCATGGCCGAGATGCCGGCGCCGATCTGCAGCATCGCGAGCGTCATGATGAAGGACGGGATGCCGATCAGTGTGATCCCGGCGGCGTTGACGCAGCCGAGCGTAAACGCGGCGAGCAGCGCCAGGAGGATCGCGGCAAAGCCCGGCAACGGCAGGTTCGCGATGTTGACGTAGGACTCCTGCACCGTGAAGAACGCGACCACGATGCCGGTGGCGTTGGCGATCGCGGCGATCGAGAGGTCGATCTCGGCGGTCAGGATCACGAAGGTCAGGCCCGTCGCGATGATCGCGGTCACCGAGACCTGGCGCAGGATGTTGCCAAGATTGTCGAGGGTGACGAAGGACGGGCTGAGCGCGCTGAACACCAGGATCAGGAACAAGAGCGTCACGAAGGGGGCGACGTTGATCAGCTGGCGCGCGAGCCACTCGCGCACCGTGGCCCAGCCCGAGTGCTCTCGCCCCTTGATCGCTTCGGCCTTCATTTGCCCCAGACCCTCACGCGGCGGCCAGCAGGCGGTCCTTGCTCACCGCCATGTCCGCGAACTCGTGCGCGATCTCGCCCTTGCGCATGACCAGGATCCGGTCGGCGAGCGCCAGCACCGTCTCCGGCTCGGTCGATACCACGACCACGGCGATGCCCTGCGATTTGAGCCCCTTGACGATCTTGACGACGTCGTCCTTGGCGCCGACGTCCATACCGCGGGTTGGCTCCGACAGGACCAGCACGCGCGGCAGGTAGGTCAACCAGCGGGCGAGCGCCACCTTCTGCTGATTGCCGCCCGAGAGCGTGCGCAGCTCAGACTCGACCGAAGCGGGGCGGATATGGAGGCGCTCGACCTGCTCCCTGGCGAGCCGGCGCTCCTCGCGCGGCTTGAGCAGCAGCGCGGCGATCCGCTCGAGAATGCTGATCGAGACGTTCTTGTAGACCGGCTCGTGAGCGAACAGCATGCTGCGCCGGCTTTCCGGCAGGAGCGCCATGCCGGCGCGCTTGGCGGCCGACGTGCTGCCGAGATACACCCGGCGGCCGTCGATCCGCACCTCGCCGGCCTCGGGCCTGAGCTTGCCGCCGAGCGTCCTGGCAAGCTCGAGCTGACCTGAGCCCATGAAGCCGTAGATGCCGAGCACCTCGCCCGCGTGCCCCGTGAATGAGACGTCATGGAACTGCCCACGGCGTCCCAGGCCGGACGCTTGGATTACCGCCGGCGCCGCCGGATCGCTCGCCAGCCGGATCGCCCCGGTGTAGCTCTCCTCGAGCTCGGCGTGGCCGCGGCCGATCATGCGCTCGATCAGCCTCCCCTTGTCGACCTCGGCCGCCGGCGCCGTGGCCATTCGTCTCGCGTTGCGGAATACCGTCACTCGATCAGAGACCGCGAGCACGTCGTCGATGAAATGCGAGATGAAGACCAGGCTCGTGCCGCCCTCCTTGAGCCGGCGCAACACCGCGAATAAGCGCTCGATCTCGGGCGGCGAGAGCGCCGAGGTCGGCTCGTCGAGGATGATGATCCGGGCACCGGAGAACAGCACCCGGCCGATCTCGACCAGCTGCTGCAGGCCAAGCGGCAGGGCGCCCGCCTCGGCTGCCGGGTCAACCTCGATGCCGAGCCGCGCCAGATGCTCGCGCGCACCGGCCGCCATGGCGCGCCAGCGCACGGTGCCGAACCGCCCGACCGGCTGCATTCCGAGGAACACGTTCTCCGCGACCGAGAGGCTCGGCACGATGCTCAGCTCCTGGTGCACCATGCCGATGCCCGCCGCCAGGGCGTCGCGGGTGGAGCGGAAGCGGACCGGCGCGCCGTCCAGGCGCATCAGCCCGGTGTAGTCGGTGTGCACGCCCGAGATGATCTTCATCAGCGTGCTCTTGCCGGCGCCGTTCTCGCCGACCAAACCATGCACCTCGCCCGCGACCAGCGTGAAATCGACGCCGTCCAGCGCCACCACCCCGCCGAAGGTCTTGCCGATGCCCTCGAGCTCGAGGATCGGCCGAGCCGCTTCCGCCACGCGACGCCCTGTTCGTCCGGTCACTCAGATCAGGAAGTGCCGCTCCATCCAGAGCATCCCCTCGGCGTTCGGCTTGGTGACCACCGGGCCATCGGTGATCACGTGCTTCGGGATGCCGTTCGGTCCGGTTTTCTCGCCACTCACCACCGCCGCGACGCCGGCCACGATCGCGCCGCCGTGGATGCGGCAGGAGGGGTTCCTGACCGTGGCGTACATCCGGCCATCGAGCACCGCCTCGATCGCCGGCGGCATGGCGTCGACGCCGCCGATCAGGATCTTGGTCCGCTTGTGCGCCTTCATCACGTTGTAGGCCGCGAGCGCCATGTCGTCGTTGTGAAAGAAGGCCGCGCTGATGTCCGAGTACTTGGTCAGCAGGGACTCCCAGATGCGTGCGGTCTTGGTGACGTCCCAATCGGCCGGCTGGGTGTCGAGGACCTTGATGTTGGGATATTTCTTGACCACCGATTCGAAGCCGCGCGCGCGCCCTTGAGCGCCGGTGTGGCCGAGGGCGCCCTGGGTCATGATCATCGTGCCCTTGCCGCCGATCGCGTCGACCAGCGCCTGGGTCACCGAGGAGCCCATGAACTCGTTGTCGGGCGCGAGAAAGCTGTGGACGTTGATCTGATCGAGCGGCGCGATCAGCGTGTCCATGTCGATCACCGGGATGCCGGCGTCGATCATCTTCTTGACCGGATCGGTCAGCGTGCCGATGCCGAACGCCTGGATGGCGACGAAGTCCCACTTCTGGGACGCCATGTTGTCGATCGCAGCGCGCTGCTTCGTCGCGCTGAGCTCGCCGTCGAACCAGGTCACCTCGACGTTGAACAGCTTGCCCCAGGCCTCGGCCGCCTGCTTGCCCTGGGCGCACCAGGTCGCCTGCAGGCCGGCGTTCGAGAACGCGGCCTTCAGGGGCTTCTCGGAGCTCTTCAGCTCCTGCGCCATGGCGGTCGCGATCAGCGGGTCGAGACCGAGCCCGCCGAGCAGCCCTGCCGCCGCGCCGGCCGAGGCCGCCGCGGTCTTGCCCATGAACGAGCGCCGGGTCTCGAGCGAAGTCTCATGTCTTTCGGTCACCTGGTGTCTCCCTGATACGAGCGGCGTTGGAAGGCGTGGCAGGCTCGAACCATGCGCGGTCCCGCCCGCCAATGTGCGGGCGGAGATTTCCCACGCCAGCGCAGGACTGGCTAGAGCTTTTTTGCGCCTCGCCAATGCTCACGCGCTGCGACCGGCAGTCGCCGTCAGGATCGGGCTGACGTGCGGGCCGCAGCGAAGTCCTCGCGCTCTCGGAGCGAGCGAAGCCAGCGCGACGGACGGCGCGCGCCGCCTCGGGC
Organism: Pseudomonadota bacterium; assembly: GCA_046727895.1. Lineage (GTDB taxonomy): Bacteria > Pseudomonadota > Alphaproteobacteria > Geminicoccales > Geminicoccaceae > DATAOG01. The sequence continues at coordinate 25,493 of JBKPDM010000253.1, forward strand.
CTCATGTCGGGCTAGACTCAGCGCGTCCTGCCGGCGGCATCGATGCGCTCTTTGATCGATGTCACCTCCGCCTCGAGCGCGATCAGGTTCGGATCATCCGGCGCGACGTCGGCGAGACGTGACCGGAGCTCGAGCAGATCCGCCTCGGCTCTCGCGGTGCGCTCGCGGGCGGCGTCGATCCGACCGCGGTCGAGCTGCGCCCTCGCCTCGCGCAAGCCACTCTGGAGCAGGATCAAGCGTTTGCCGGTGCCAATCGGCACCTGCTCGCCGTGGACGTCCGCGTCGAGTTGGATCGAAAGGTAGGCCGGCGTCGGCAAGTCCTGGCCGTCCGGGCGCAGAGCCTCACCCGCGGTGCTGCGCTGCTCGATCACCCGATCGGCTCGCCACCGCTCGTGTCGCAGTTGCAGCTCCAGTTCGCCGAGGCCCGGATCGTTCGGCCGGTCGACGCGTTGCTCGAACAGCTGCCTCTGCAGCTGCTCGAGATCGTAGGCCGTAGCGCGGGGTTCCCTCTCGATGCGGGTGCTCAGGGTCCGAAGCTCTGAGCGGAGCCCCTCGGTTCCTGCGCCGCGGTCGGTCGCCCAGGCGCTGCCCGAGCCCGGGCCGATGACCACGGTGAAAATGGCGGCCAGGGCCGCGACAGACTGTCGCCCGAGCGTCTTCAAGGCCCCCTCCAGTCATCCGGCATGCGACGATTCTCGGCCCCCCGAAGCGCTGGCGATCGATGGCGGGGTTCGGTAGGCTTGATATAGGTCAATGACCGCGCGCCGACCTTGTCCTGAGGTGGGCGCGCGCCATCCGCAACAGACGGGCCATCCGCAACACCCTGGGGACGCACCGATGCCTCAACCCACATACGTCCGTTGGTTCGCCGACATCAGTTATAGCGACGTGCCTTTGGTCGGCGGCAAGAACGCCTCGCTCGGCGAAATGTACCGTGAGCTGACGCCGCTCGGCGTGCGCCAGGCGAACGGCTTTGCGATCACGGCGCAGGCCTTCCGCGACGCGCTGACCCAGGCGGACGCGTGGGGCAAGCTGCACGCCGAGCTCGACAAGCTCGACAAGACCGACGTCAAGGCGCTCGAGCGGGCCGGCGCCCGCTGCCGCGAGATCGTCTACGCGGCCGGCCTGCCCGAGGGAGCGCGCGAGCAGGTTCTGGAGGCCTATCGCAAGTTGGCGCACGAGTACGGCGAAGACTTCTCGGTCGCGGTGCGCAGCTCGGCCACGGCCGAGGACCTGCCCACGGCGAGCTTCGCCGGCGAGCATGACACCTACCTGAACGTGCGCGGCGAAGAGATGGTCCTGGACGCGGTCCGGCGCTGCAACGCCTCGCTGTTCACCGATCGCGCCATCTCCTATCGGATCGACAAGGGCTTCGACCACTTTCAGGTGGCGCTGTCGGCCTGCGTCCAGAAGATGGTCCGCTCGGATCTCGCCTCGAGCGGGGTGATCTTCTCGATCGACACCGAGACCGGGTTCAAGGATGCCGTGTTCATCACCGGCGCCTGGGGCCTCGGCGAGAACGTCGTCCAGGGCGCGGTCGACCCGGACGAGTTCTACGTCCACAAGCCGACCTTCCGCGACGGCTACCGGGCCGTGCTGCGGCGCGTGCTCGGCGCCAAGAAGGTCAAGATGGTCTATGCCACCGGCCGGACCCGCGAGGCGACCCTCAACAAGCCGACCTCGAAGGAGGAGCGCGAGCGCTACTGCCTGGCCGACAGCCAGGTGCTGACGCTCGCCGACTACGCGATCAAGATCGAAGACCACTACAGCCGGCGCAACGGACACTTCACGCCGATGGACATCGAATGGGCGCTCGATGGCGTCGACAGCGAGCTGTACATCGTGCAGGCGCGCCCCGAGACGGTCGCTTCGCAGCGCCTGGCGACCGTGTTCGAGGAGTACCTGGTCAAGGGCCAGGGCAAGGTGCTCGCCACCGGCCGCGCGGTCGGCACCAAATGCGCCGTCGGCCGGGTGCGGATCATCAAGGATGCCCGGCACCTCTCGGAGTTCCGCCCGGGCGAGGTGCTGGTCGCCGACACCACGACGCCGGACTGGGAGCCGGTGATGAAGACCGCGGCCGCGATCGTCACCAACCGCGGCGGCCGGACCTGCCACGCCGCGATCGTCGCCCGCGAGCTCGGCGTCCCGGCTGTGGTCGGCACCGATGGTGCCACCCGCGCGCTTCAGAGCGGCGCCGAGGTCACCATCTCCTGCGCCGAGGGCGACATCGGCCGCATCTACGAGGGCAAGGTGGCCTACGAGATCGAGCGCACCGACCTCAGCCGGCTCGAGAAGCCCTCGACCCACATCATGATCAACCTCGGCAACCCCGAGCTCGCCTTCCACACCAGCTTCATCCCGAACGACGGCGTCGGCCTCGCCCGCCTCGAGTTCATCATCAACGAGTACATCAAGGCGCACCCGATGGCGCTCCTCTACCCGGAGCGGGTCGAGGACGAGGCCGAGCGGGCGCGGATTCTCGGCATGATCCATAGCTACCCGAGCGGGCGGGACTTCTTCATCGAGCGCCTGTCCGAGGGCGTGGGCACGATCGCGGCGGCGTTCTACCCGAAGCCGGTGATCGTGCGCCTGTCCGACTTCAAGACCAACGAATACGCGGCCCTGATCGGCGGGCGCGGCTTCGAGCCGCATGAGGAGAACCCGATGATCGGCTTTCGCGGCGCCTCGCGCTACGCGCATCCCGCCTACGAGGAGGCGTTCGGGCTCGAATGCGCGGCGATGCACCGGGTACGCGAGGAGATGGGCCTCAAGAACCTGAAGATCATGATCCCCTTCTGCCGCCGCCTCGACGAGGCCGACAAGGTGCTCGCCGTCATGGCCGCGGCGGGTCTGCGGCGCGGCCAGGACGGGCTCGAGATCTACGTCATGTGCGAGATCCCGAACAACGTCATCCTGATCGACGAATTCGCCAAGCGCTTCGACGGCTTCTCGATCGGCTCGAACGACCTCACCCAGCTGACG
>JBKPDM010000254.1:0-4426 GCA_046727895.1 Pseudomonadota bacterium
GCCCAGGACGGCTGAGTTGGCTTCTGCCCGCGCTTGAAGAACCCGGTGATCGTCAGGTTGACCAGCAGCGTGCCGTCCTCGAGCTCGCAGATGCCGCAGTCCCAGTTGCCGGTGGTGTCGGACCAGTCGAGCACGATCTGGGGCGGGTCCGGCTGCCAGCTCAGGCCGTCGTCCTTGGAGCGCATCAGCAGCGTGCGGCCGCTGTCGTGGTGGAAGGGGAACCGCTCCTCGTTGAAGACCGCCACCAGCTCGCCATTTTGCAGCACCCGCGTGGCATCACCGATCGCTACAAGGCGTTCGGCACCGGCGAAGGCGCGATCTTCTGGACCGGCCCCTGGACCCTGAACGGCTACGTCCAGCAGGGGCTGAACTTCGCGACCGTCCCGTTCCCGAAAATCGGGAACGAGCGCGCGACCTACTTTGAGATGGGCGGCATGGAGCTCTACAAGCAGAGCGACGAGGGCCGCTACGAGGCCACCATGGCAGCGGTCAAGTGGCTGTCCGACAACAGCTTCCTCTGGACCACGGTCGGCCGCGGCGTGACGCCGCGCAAGTCGATCCTCGACCGGCCCGACTACAAGACCGCCGGCCACCCCTGGAAGGTGTGCGGCGCGTTCGTCGAGGGCATGCCGTTTGCGGTGGTGGGCGAGGTGCCGGTGACCGAGGGACCGGACTTCACGATCTACTCGGGCAGCAACTTTCTCGCCAAGACGCTCGAAGGCGTCTGGGTTCGCCAGACCAAGATCAACGAGGCGATGGAAAAGATCGGCGAGCAGTGGCAGAAGGATCTCGACAAGGGCTGAGACAGGCGGATCGGCCCGCGCCAGCGCGCCCCGGCGCGGGCCCGCTGATCGGCCGGCGCGGTCGCGTTCCGCAACGTCCTGCTCTACGGCCTGATCATCGTCCCCGGGGTGACCGTTCTCGGTCTCGCCTTTGCGCTGTTCGTCAACCAGCGCTGGCCGCTCTCGGCCCTGGCGAGGACCGTGTTCTTCTCGCCCTACGTCGTCTCGGCGACCGTGATCGGCCTGATCTGGGTGTGGATCCTCGACACCCGCTTCGGCATCATCAACCAGTATCTGGGCGTCCTCGGCATCGGGCCGATCCCCTGGCTCACCTCGACCGAATGGTCGCTGATCGGCGTGAGCATCGCCTCGATCTGGTGGGATCTCGGCCTCGCCTTCATGCTGTTCCTGGCCGCGCTGCAGGACGTGCCGCAGGAGCTCTACGAGGCTGCTGAAGTCGATGGCGCGGGGCGCTGGCAGCGCTTCTGGCACGTGACGCTGCCGCACATCCGCCCGGTGCTGAGCATGGCGGTGACGCTCCAGCTGATCTCGACCATGCGCATCTTCAGCCAGGTCTTCGTCATGACTAACGGCGGACCGAACGGCTCGCCGTCCTCGGTGATTTTCTACGTCTACACCACCGCGGTCGCGCGGACCGCCATGGGCTACGCGTCCGCGATCTCGATCCTGCTGTTCTTCGCGATCCTGGCACTCACGCTGCTGCAACGGTTCATCCTGCGGGAGCGGGTCCGTGGCTGATCTCGCCACGGCTTTGAACCGGCGCGTCGCCGGCACCCGGCTGCGGCTCGCCGATGTGCCCCTCAGGCTCGCCGGCATGGCGGTCGTGGTCCTCTGGGCGGCGCCGTTCGTCTGGATGGTCAGCACCTCGCTCAAGCCGCCCGGTCAAGTCATGACCCGGAACATCGAATGGCTGCCGCGCACCGTCGTGTTCGACAACTAAGCCAAGGTGTTCGAGTACCCGGTCTGGCGCTGGGCCTTCAACAGCGTGGTCGTGGCGACGATCTCGACCGCGCTCTGCGTGCTCGCGGGCGCGCTCGCCGGCTACGCGCTCGCCCGGATGCGATTTCCGGGACGCGATCTGATCTTCGCGATCTTCCTCGCCTCTATCATGGTGCCGGTCGAGATCACGGTGGTCCCCATGCTGATCGCGATGATCCAGATCGGCTGGGCGAACACCTACCAGGCGCTGATCCTGCCGACCGTCGCCAACGTCCTCAGCGTCTACATTTTTCGTCAGTTCTTTCTGACCTTTCCGCGCGAGCTCGAGGACGCGGCGATTAATATCGACGGCGCCGGGCGCTTTCAGATCTTCTGGCGCATTGCCTTTCCGCTCGCGCGCGCGCCGGCGATCGCCGCCACGGTGATCATCTTCACCCTCAATTGGAACAACTTCCTCTGGCCGCTCCTGGTCACCTTCAACGAGAGCATGAAGACCCTGCCGGTCGGCATCGCGGTGTTCGCCCCAGTCGTCGGTAGCAAGACCCAGCTCGAGGGCTTCGGCATCGCCATGGCGACGGTCACCATCCTCTCGGTCCCGAGCCTCGCTCTGTTCCTGTTCCTGCAGAAGTATTTCATCCAGGGTATCTCGAGCGGCAGCCTCAAGAGCTGACCGCCCGGGTCTCGCGGAGCTTCGTTCATGGAAGCCAAGCTGTTCATTGCCGATGACTGGGTCGCGCCGGAATCCGGTGCGACCTTCGCCACGATCGATCCTTCGACCGAGGAGCCGATCGAGGAGGTCGCGCGGGCCAACGCTCGAGACGTCGACCGCGCGGTGCAGGCGGCCAACCGGGCGATGTCGGGACCCTGGCGCGAGATGGCGCCAGCCGAGCGGGGCCGGCTCCTGTTCCGGCTGGCCGATGCGATCGAGGCGGCCAAGGACGAGCTCGGGCTCCTCGAGACGACCGATGTCGGCAAGCCGCTCAGCGGATCGCGCGGTGACGTGGACGGCGTGGTCGCGACGCTCCGCTACACCGCCGGCGCCTCCGACAAGATGGAAGGCACGACCGTGCCGCTCGGGCCCGAGGTGGTGGACTTCACCCTGCTCGAGCCGCTCGGCGTCACGGTGCACATCGTGCCCTGGAACTACCCGCTCGGCATGGCGATCCGCTCGCTGGCGCCGGCCTTCTCGGCTGGTTGCAGCGCGGTCCTGAAGCCGGCCGAGCAGTCGCCGCTTTCGGCGCTCAGGCTGGCCGAGCTCTGCCGCGCGGCGGGCTTTCCCAAGGGCGTGCTCAACGTGGTCACCGGCTTTCGCGAGGAGGCGGGCGAGGCGCTGGTCTGCCACCCGCTGGTGCGCGGCATCAGCTTCACCGGCAGCGTCGAGACCGGGCGGCGGATCATGACCATGGAGGCCGAGCGGACCCGACCGGTCGTGCTCGAGCTCGGCGGCAAGAACCCGATGCTGGTGTTCGCCGACGCCGATCTCGAGCGCGCCGCCGCGGACGTCATCGAGGGCGCCTTCGACAACAGCGGCCAAGTGTGCTCGTCCAGCTCGCGTCTGCTGGTGAGCCCGGAAATCAAGACGAGCTAATCGATCTGGTTCGCACCAGGGGGAGGGCGCTTCGGGTCGGGCCCGGGCGCAACGATCCGGGCCTCGGCCCGCTGGTCTCGGCCGAGCAGTATGCGAAGGTGACGGGCTACATCGAGGCGGGTCTGCGCGAGGGCGCCAGCCTCGTGTTCGGCGGCGGGCGTCCGGAGCACCTGAACCGCGGCTTTTTCGTCGAGCCGACCTTGTTCGAGCAGGTCGATCCGGACATGCGCATCGCCCGCGAGGAGATCTTCGGTCCGGTCGCCACGATGACGACGTTCGAGAGCGAGGATCGGGCGCTCGCAATCGCCAATAGCCTCGGCTACGGGCTCTCAGCCGGCGTCTACACCCGCGACATCTCGCGCGCGCTCCGCCTCGCTCAGCGCCTCGAGGCGGGCTCGGTCTGATCTGGATCAACGGTTGGTACCTCGGCGGCGTGCAGGCGCCGACCGGCGGCATCAAGGACTCCGGCATCGGCCGCGAGCGCGGCCTGCCCGGCATCCGCAACTACCTGCAGATCAAGAACGTCGCGATCCGGCTCTAGCAAACGCCGCGCTGGCCCCAGCTCGCGCCTATCGCTCCCTTTGTCGTCCTCGGGCTTGACCCGAGGACCCATTTTCGAGGTTGCTCTTACAAGCGCCCGCAGCCGGCCCAGTCAAACTGGGTCCTCGGGTCAAGCCCGAGCACGACAGGGTACAAGCCCGAGGGCGACATGGTAACAGCACGAACCACCGAGGTCGGGCGGCGCTGAGAGATAAAGGGGCATCGATTCTATGCAGCGCCCGGCCTCCTTTGTCGTCCTGTGGCTTGACCCGAGGACCCATGTCGCGTCAGGCGGCGATCTCGTCATAGAGGTCGCGCCAGGACGGGTTGGCTCGTTCGATCAGGGCGATCTTCCAGGCCCGCAGCCAGTGTTTGAGGGTCTTCTCGCGCTGGATGGCGGCCCAGACGTCATCGAAGGTCTCGACCCAGACCAGCCGCCGGACGCCAGAGTGGCGCGTGAACCCGGTGACGGCGCCGCACCGGTGCTCGAACAGCCGGCGCACCAGATCCCCCGTCACGCCGACGTAGAGGGTGCCGTGCGGCCGGCTCGCGAGCA
>JBKPDM010000255.1:0-8036 GCA_046727895.1 Pseudomonadota bacterium
TGCGAGTCCCTGAAGGGGTGGGAGGGATGGCAGACAGTACCTGGCACCCGGGGCGTCGTTCACGGCGCAATGCGAGCCGCTCGTACCTGACGGCAACCTTAAGAATCTCTCCCTCTGCTGGCCCATTTGGCGCCGAGCGCATCATCGACCTGTTGAACGGCGAGGAGCCGCAGAGAATTTGGGTGGTGTCTCATGAGACACCACCAGAATTTGCTAGCGCTTGATGTCCTTTGCTCCCTCGAGCGGCCGGCGCGAGCCGGCTCGCTCGCAGACGCCCGCGGCCTCGCCGGATCGAACCGGCAGACGTCCTCAGAACGCGACGCCGAAGCCCAGCCCGGCCCAGAGGATGCCCTCGTCGAGGCTGCCTGAGTTCCGGAACTGATAGTCGTACCCCACGTTGGCGCGCATCGCGATGTTTTGGAACAGGTTCAGGTTGAACCCGATCCCGGGGCCGGCCACGAACCCGTCCTGAACCCCCTGGCCGTAGACCCCGCCGCCGTTGGCCGACAGGAATGGACGGAAGGGCCCCAGCTGCGGCGCGAATTCGAGGCTGAGGACCGAGCGTCCGGCCCAGCCGTCATTCTCGGCGTTGAAGCTGTGCAGGATATCCTGCTTGAGCGCCAGCCCGCCCAAGAAGCCCGGAAGAGCGTTGTAGGTCAGCTCGACGCCGGCCAGATCGCTCTGCCTGTTGTTCTTCTCCCCGTAGTTGTGTCCGTAGATCGGGCCGATGGTGAACACATTCTTGGGCTGCTCCGGGGCCTTCTCCTCGGTCGGCCCCGCCGCCGGTGGGGGCACGGGCGCCGGCGCGGCGACCACCGGTGGCGGCGGCTGCGGCACCAGGATCTCGACCCGCCGGTTGCGCGGCTCGCGCACCCCGTCCGCGGTCGGCACCAGCAGGTCCTCTTCGCCCCTGCCGATGGCGACGATATCGGTCGCCGGGACGCCGTTACGCTCGAGCTCCGCCGCCACGGCCGCGGCGCGTTGCTCCGAGAGCTTCAGATTGTAGGCCGCCGACCCGGAGGTATCGGTATGACCGGTGACGCTGATCTGCGCCCTGCCAACTCGGCGGTAGTCCTCGGCCGCCTGGGCGATGATCCGGCGATTCGATTCGGTCAACGTCGTCTGATTGAGACCGAAGGTCACGAGATAGTGGCCGGGACCCTGGACTTCCGGCTGCGCGATCGCCGTTCCGCCAGCGCCCTGCGCATGGGCGACCGGTCCCGCCAGGACCAGCAGCAAGGCGCCGGCAAGGACGACTGCGGTCGTGAGCCGCCCGGTTGCTCGAGGATGTCCGTCAGCGCAAATGTCTCGCTCGCCATTCCCGCACAGCTTGAGCATGGATGTTCCCTCCCGGGCTAGAGCTCAAAGCGTCGTAACGGAGGCAGCTCTCCTTCAGCGGCCAGCCGGGGCCTTAACGCCGGTGGGGCACCATGGTTCCGGCAATCCGCGAAACCGCAGCATTGCGATCGCGGGGTGTTGCGCGAAATCCTCACACGACGGGCTGCAGCCGTCTGCACGCCTGCGACGGCAACCTGAAGAACCTCTCCCCTTTCTGAGATCACGAGCAGCAGACCCCTCAGCGCAGAGCGAAGGCGAAGACCGTGGCGACAAGGGCGAGGGTGATCGCCCAGTAGGCGAGGAGGATGAGACGCTGGCGCACGGTCTTGAGCCCCTCAGTCGAAAGCGAAGCGCTCATAGATGATCCGCCGCAGCGGAACGCCCGCTTCGTGCAACGCGCTCTCGACCGCTTCCATCATCGGGCCCGGCCCGCAAAGGAAGAACAGCCAGTGCCTTGGCTGGTCCGTCGGCAGCCAGCCGCGCACCATCTCGCCGTCGAGGATGCCGGTGCGGCCCGACCAGTCCGGTGGTGCTTCGGCGAGCACGAGGTCGACCTCAAGGTTCATCTCCCCACGCATCGCTTCGATCTCGTCGGCATAGACCAGCTGATCCCGGCTCGCGGCGCCGTAGAGCAGGCGCACCGGGCGCGGATCGCGCTCGGCCCGGAGGTGGCGGAGCAGACCCAGGATCGGCGCGATGCCGACGCCGCCGGCGATCAGTGCGATGCCTCGGCCCTCGCGCCCGGCGAGCGTGAACGCCCCGTGCGGGGCATCGAGGTAGACCCTCTGGCCTGCCTCGATGGTGCCGATCGTGCGGGTGAAGTCGCCCGCCTCCTGGATGACGAAGGCAATCCGCGGCGTCTGTTCCGGAGCGGATGCGATCGAGAACGGATGATCGAGCAGCGAGAAGGGATAGCGGCGAAAGTTGACCCAGGCGAACTGACCCGCGGCGAAGTCGAGGCGGTGCCGCCCTTCGGGCTCGACCATCAGCTCCCAAAGGCCAGGGCCCAGCGCGCGGTTCGAGGCGACCCGGTAGGGGCGGGCGAGGAGCCGGAGGGGCTTCAGCAGGTAGACGTAGAGGAGGAGTGCCGCCGCGATCGCGATGTAGCCCATGAGGATCGCTCGCACGGCGTCGTGCGCGGCATAGCGGCCGAGGGCGAATGCATGCCAGGCGCCGAGCAGCAGCACTGCCGTGCCGAGGAGGCCGTGCAGGCCACGCCAGACCTCGTAGCGGATCGACAGCCGGCGCCGACGCAACGCCACTACGATCAGGACGAGGAGCAGCACCAAGGCCGCCACCCCACCCCAGAACTCGGGTGTCGCGCCGGTTCCGAGCAGGCGACCGCGCCCCGAGCCCCGCCCGGTCGCCAGCAGCGGCACGAGGTAGAGGCCGCCGTGCAGGGTGAGGAAGGCTGCGGCGGTGCGCGCCATCAGCTGGTGGAAGCGCATCAGCAGGTCGATCCCGATCCGCCCGGCGATGATCTCGAATCGCGCCGAGAGCAGAAACAGCATGACGAAGCCGACCAGGGCAAGCCCGGCCGCAAGCTCGCGGTAGAGCAGCTGGTGGCGGGGCTCGTAGGCGGCCGCGACCACGAGCGGGATCAGAACCGCCAGGAAATAGCCGATCAGGACCACCGCGGGCGGCAGACCTCTCGCCCGTCCTGGTTCGCGGGTCATTGCCGGGCTCGACCCGGCAATCGAGCTTTTCTGGATGCCCGGATCAAGTCGGGCATGACCTGCGCGGATCAGGTCCAACCGGCGCCGGCCCGGCGCCAGGCGCGCTCGAACAGGTGCGCCAGCGCGGGATCGTCCAGGGTGCAGACCAGGGTCTGCGCCGCGGCGAGCCGCGCTGGCGCGTCTGTTGCTACTTGCGCAGGCTCTGCTGATACATCTGCGACATCCGGTCGGCCTTTGCCGACACCTCCTGGCAGGTCGCGGTGCATTGATTGACGGCGGCCTGAGCCGCGGCGACTCTGGACTCCGCCGTGCTGGCCCGGCTCTCCAGAGCCGACACCCGCTTGTCGAGGCTTGCCACGTCGTTGCTTGACGCGCAGGCACTGAGCATGAGCAACGCGGTCGCGGCGGTCAGACTGGCCTTGAGAACATGTGCTTTCGACATCGGTTCCCTCCTTCTAAGGTTGAGCGTCTCGAACGGCGCCTTTTCGTGACCCGAGCAGATTGCGCGCGTGTCCGCTAGGCCGCAACTGAATTCACACTTCCCGGATCAACGACGTCTCCAAATTTGAACGTTCCGCGCTTGCGGGCGAGAGGCGGAGGTCCTGGCGCCCGGTGAGAAGATCGGAAGGCAGGAACCTTTTGACAGTTCGGATCAGGTCGGCTTGCCTGTGCCGTCGTGGCAGGACCGCAGCCGGATGGGCGTATGCGCGAGCGTCGTGGCAGGCGAAGGGGCCCGGTACTCCTCGTCGACGCGGTCTGGGCGCGACGGGTGGTGGCCGAGCTCGACCGTGCGGGATTGCCAAGCTCCGAGCTCCTGAGCGCCGTTGGGCTTCGCGCAGAGCAGCTGACCGCGCCGGACGCGCTGATTCCATTCAAGGCGCATGTCATGCTGTTCGAGAACGCGGCGCGAGCGCTGCGTGAGCCCTGCTTTGGCTTCCGGCTGGGCTCGGCGGTCGAGCTGACCGAGGCGGGCCTGGTGGCCTACGTCACCCTGAATTCCCAGGATCTGGGCGAGGCGCTGCGCAACTTATGCCGCTACCTTCCGATCCTGACCGAAGGCTGTGTGTGCGAGCTGCGGCGCGAGGCCGACGAGGTGCGGCTGATCTTTTCTCTCGTGGATCCGCTCGCGATGGGCAGCCGGCAGCTGCCCGAGTTCGGCGCCACGCTCATGGTTCGAGTCTGCCAGGCGATCACCGGTCATCGGGTGCGGCCTCGACGAGTCGAGCTCCGGCACGAGACCGCCTGCCCGATGCTGGCCCGGCAGCTCGGCGTGCCGGTGACGGCCCACCAGCCGCAGGCTGCGCTGGTCCTGGACGCCGCGTCTCTGGCGGTGCCGGTGGTGAACGCCGATGCCCGCCTGCTGGAACTGCTGCGCCGTTACGCCGACGAGGTGCTGGCGCGACGGGCGGGCAAGGACGACCTCGTGGCCCGGGCCGAGCGCTGGATCCTCGACAACCTCCATACCGGCCAGGTCGGCGCGCTGCGCCTGGCCCGTGGCCTGGGCATGAGCGGCCGCACGCTCGCGCGGCGCCTCGCGGAGGACGGGCTGACGCCGGCTGGCCTGGTCGAGGAGCTGCGCCGCCAGCTCGCCAGCAGGTATCTGGCGGAGCGTGCCTTTCCGCTCGGCCGCATCACCTACCTGCTCGGCTACAGCGACCTCAGCGTGTTCACGCGCGCACATCGGCGCTGGACCGGTCGGACGCCCTCGGAGTGGCGGGCGGAGCTGTGAGACGCCCCGGAGGCTCGGGCATCACCGGCAGCGCAGAAGCCATTGTGAGGAGGCCCCGCTCGGCACGGGCGCGCAGGCCAATCGCCATCCCGCCGATGTGATGGCGGGAAATGTCAAATGATTGGCTGGGGCCGCTAACGACGCAACTCCAAGGCGTGACCATTTTTCGTTCTCCTTCATGCGCCGGTTGAAGGTCGCACGGACGCGATGGCGCGCCGTCGCTTCGCGCCGGCTCGCCAGGCCCGTGGAGGTTCGGTCGTTCGGCAGGCCAGGATGCGGCTCCGGCTCCCGGCCGCAAGCCATGCGAACGGCCGGAGAGCCCGATCGATCTTTGCGTCGAGCTCTTGGGCCATCCTCAGTCTGTCCTTGAGAGCAGGGTGTCAACTATGCAAGTTCGGATTGCCATCGCCGTCGAATCCGATCAGGGGCGGTGGGTCGCCTATGGCGCGAGCGATACGCCCGAGTGTGAAGTGATGAGCACCGTCCGCGACATCGTGGGCGGCCACCCGGTCACGATGTGGCTGGAGGTGCAGTTGCCCGAGCAGCCGGCGACGGTTCCGGCTCAGATTGTCCTGCACAGCAACAAGTACGCCAGTTAAAGTATACGGAGACGTCGTCGCCTGACAGCGCCGCTGGGGCGCTGGGTCGGGCGACTACGATCCCAGGGACACTCAGGAGGTCGCTTCCAGGACCGGCGCCGCCTCGGCGGCCGGTGGAGGGGCGGCTTCGCTGGCGGCTGCGGCTGCGGCCGGGGGACCGTCCTCGAGCAGCCGGCGCTCGCCCAGCATCAGAACGCGCTCGAACAGATATCCGAGCGCGGGATCGTCGAGGGCGCAGACCACGGTCCGGCCGCGATAGATCCCCAGCAGCTGCGCCAGGATCGCCGGCGCCGAGGCGCGCGGCAGATCGCGGGTCGGCGCGTCGACGACCAGAACCCGCGCCTGGCGCAGCGCGGCCGCGGCGAGCACCAGCTTCTGCCGCTGGGTCGGGGTCAGATGGCCGCCGCCGATGCCGACCGTATAGTCGAAGCCGGCCTCGAGCACGAGGTGGCGGAAGCCCAGCTCCTCGGCCAGGACCGCAATGATCTGCTCGAGCCGCTCGGCGGCGCGAGCCTGCTGGGTCAGGATGCGGCCGAAGACCAGGTTGTCGCGCACGGACAGCTGATTCAGGTAGCGCTCGGGAGCGAAGAACTCGATCGCGCCGGCCATCGCCGCCGGCAGCTTCTCGGCGAAGAGGTGGCGCGCGCGCAGCAGCCCCCCGATCAGCTCCTCGGACAGCTCGGCCAGGCGGTCGCGGGCCGGCGTCAGGTTGAGGGCGAGATTGAGCAGGAGGCGAAGCTGCTCGCTCGAGAGCTTGCCGGTGGCCGCCGGGTCGAGGCTGCCAAGCCGCTGCCGGTAGATGGTCAGGTCCTCGGGCCGGATCGGGCTGAAGTCGAGCACCAGCTGGTGATGGACGGGGACGTCGCCGAAGATCTCCGAGAGGTTGCGCCAAGCGGTCCGGCCGAGGGCGATCAGGGGCTGCTCGATCGCCGTCTCGCGCAGGACGCGCCGCACGTAGGGATGGCTCGCGAGCGCCCGGTCATCGATATCCGCGGTGGTCGGCACGCCGAAGAGGAGGTTCTCGCCGATCGTCGCATTAACGAGATAGCGATCGCGCTCGAACGGCTCGACCAGGCCGGCGTTCTCGCGTACCGCCAGGCGCTCGCGCAGGCGGGCGCGGGCCTCGAGGATCGCCGCGACCAGGGCGGGATGCGCGCCCTGGTCGATCACGCTGCGCAGGCCAAAGCGGAACAGGTCCTCGCCGAACTCGACCTGCTCGATGGCCGCGAGGACGCGCTCGGTGGTGATCGAGTCGCCGAGATCGGGGCCGAGGCGCAGGCGCAGATTGTCGGCGACCGTGCCCTGGACCAGGCGGGCCGGCGAGGCGACGAAGGCGACGGCGCGCGCGAAGTGAGCGCGCGGCAGCTGGCCGAGATCCTGGCCGTCGAGGGTCAGCTTGCCGGTGCTCGGCGGCTGCAGCCGGCCGAGCGCGCGCGCGAGCGCGTGCGCCGCGGTGCCGTCCGCATCGATCAGGGCGACGTGCTGCGCCGCCGGAATGGTGACCGACAGGTGCTCGAGACTGACCAGCCCCTCCTCCTCGAGGCCGAGTTTCTCGGTCGCGAGCGCGCCGGCGACCGCGACATCCCCCTCGAACCGCTCGGCCGCCTCGGCCTCGACCTCGAACGGCGGGCGCAGGCCGCCGGGGTCGAACTGCGCGATCAGCTGGTCGTATTTGATCCGGGCGTCCTGCTGGCCCTGGTAGAAGTTGAGGAGCTCGTTCCAGGGCGGCGCCAGATCCTTGTAGGCGGCGAGCACGCCGACCAGGGAGCCGAGCGTCAGGCTGCCGCGCAGGACGAGATAGCCGCCGAGCGAGAGGAAGAAGAAGGGGGTCAGCTGGGCGATGAAGTTGTTGAGGAACTTGATGAAGAACTTTTTCCGGTAGATGTCGTAGCGGATGTCGAGAATCCGGCCGAGATGCCAGGCGAAGGAGTCGATCTGCGCCTGATCGGCGTAGTTGGCGTGGACGTCCTCGATTACGTTGGTGACTTCGCCGATCCGTTGCGAGAGGTGGCGCACCTCGCGTACGCGGGCGCGGCCGAGCAGATTGACCCGGCGCTGCAGCTTCGGGATCAGCCAGGCCTGGGGCGGATAGAGGGCGATCGCGGCAAAACCCATGATCGGGTCCTGGGCGAAGATGAAGCCGACCGCGGTGATCAGGAGGCCGGCCTGGAAGGCGGGCGTGACCAGGGCGTCGCCGAAATAGCCGCCAAGCGCCTCGACCTCACCGGTGACCATGGCGATCAGCTCGCCCTGCGAGGTCTTGCGGAACTGGGCCAGGGGAAAGCGGAGCACGCGGTTCAGGAGCTCGGCCCGCAGCAGGCGCAGGAGGACCTCGCCCAACCGGCCCTTATAGACGTTGATGGCGTATTTGAAGCCGCCGTTGATCAGCACGGTGAGCAGGAACAGTCCGGACAGGAAGGCCAGATACGACAGCTGGTCATAGCTGCCGAAGTTGATGCCGCCGAAGACGACCGTGCGCGGGAAGTCGCTCGGGTGGCCGCCGAGCGCTTTGTCGACGATCTGTTTCGGCAGATTGAGCGAAGCGTAGTAGACGGGCATGGAGGCCACGGTCAGCAACAGGAGCATGATCTGCTGCGGCAGGCCGAAACGGAGGATGAAGCCGAACGCGCTGCGCGGCAGAGCGCCCACCGCGGCGGCGGCCGGGCGCGGTGCAAGCAGGCGCCGCCGCCGCGC
>JBKPDM010000256.1:0-4602 GCA_046727895.1 Pseudomonadota bacterium
CTCCTTGAACAAGGGCACGACCAGGAAGAAGTCCTTCTGCTGACCGGCCGCGAGATCGAAGTCGAACTGGAGCGCGCCCGAGGCATAGCCGAACTTGTCGAACACCGAAGTCTTGTCGGGCGGCGCCCCCGCCCGGAGGTAGTCGGTGATGCTGCCGTCCTCGAAGCGTGCCGCGCCGAAAGCTCCCGGACGGCTGAGCGCGACCACCTGCTGGTCGTGATCGACTTCCACGGTTCGGTCGGCGTAGGCCAGGTGCTGCACCCGGACGGCGCCCCCACCACCGTTCAGCGTCTGCCAGGGCGGATTGACCCGGAACGGGCGAAACGCCAGGAACAATCGGCCCTTTAGCGGCTCGGGGGAATCGTTGCTGACCCGGTAGCGTAGCCAGAGCGACGAGCGACCCGGCTCGCCGGCCGCGAACGCGGTGACCTTCAGGCGAGCCTTGGAGCGCGGCCAGGTCACGCTCGGAATCGGCAGGTAGCCCTCCTCGAGCGTCTGGACCGGCCCGATGTCGTTCCAGGTGACCAGCTGGTCGTTCAGATACAGGAACGGCTCGATCGAGCCCCAGCCCTCACCGGCCTCGACCATGCCCGCCTCGTCGATCAGAGCTCGCTGGTGGTCACCGGGGACGCCGATCACCGTCCAGTAGCTCTGCTCGTCGGAATAATAACGGGGATAGCTGCCCCGCGGCGCGTCCTTGGCGATCGCGCCAAAGAAGTGATCGGGCGATTCGCCGAACTGGTAAGGCTTGACATCGACCTTCTTGATCCCGTAGCCGACCTTCCGGCTGCTCTGCTTGAGGTCAAGGCGCAGATAGCGGGATTCGGTCTCCGGCAGATAGATGTAATCGCGGCCGCCGTTGCCGGCCTCGACGTGGAAGACGCTCTGCCAGTCCCGCTCGTCGTCGGACACCTGAACGTTATAGGTCCTGGCGAAGTCCTGCTTGTCCCAGTCGATCACCAGGCCGCCATACTCGCGCGGCTTCTTGAAATCGAACTGGAGCCACTGCTCCTCGGCGACCGTGCCGCTGCGCCAGACGGTCGCCGGGTCGTCGTCGAGGACGGCGTCGGTCCGGCTGCCGTCGGCGCTGGTCGAGGCCTTGAGCTCCGGGGTCAGATCGTATGGGCCGAGGTCGCGCTCGCTGAAGCTGAGCTGGTCGATCCAGACCGATCCCGCGCCGCCGCGGCCGGAGGCGACCGCGATCTCGAGGGTCGCGACCTGCCTCAGCTCGCTCCGGTCCGGCCCCCAGGCGAACTCGATGTGCCGCTTCTTGATGGTCACCTTGCGCCACTGCGATGGAAACTCGAAATGGCGCTGCGAGGACCACCACACGTTCTGCCCCGAGGGATCGATCAGCTTGAGCTCGAGATTGTTTTCAGGCGCATCACCACGAATGTAGAACGAGAACGCGTAGTCGTCGGGCAGCGATAGCGCGATCTTCTTGCGGGCGATCACATAGCCGGTATTGCCCTTGAAATCGAAATCGAGGCGCATGGCCATGCCGCGGCGGCCGTCGTCCTGAGCGAGCTCGACCCTCACGTCTGGCGAGGCGCTCGTCGACCAACCGCTGAGATCCTCGAAGTCGTCGAGAAGCGCCGCCCGGGCCACCGGTGTTAGGACCGTGAGCGCGACGGTGAGTGCCAATGCCCAGCCTGCGGCGGCAACCTTACGGCTCACGCCGAGAGGATGGCGAAACTGCTGATCCGGCCTCATCTAGAAACTCCAATTCCACGCTACTTTGTCGGGCGGCGAAGCAGGCCGCGGTAAAATACTTGCGCACCGACGCTCCGATCCGGAGTGTACAGGAGCAAGTTGTTGCTTGCCAACGAGCCACCGCCAATAGAGGCTCTTGGTGGTCACGAGTACCTTACCTTCAGCGATGCCGAGCCGCGCCCGAATCGGCTCCGGATTGAGGGCGGAGAACAGCGGGCAGAACACGCCGAGCGTCTTGAGCGTGCCCAGCGCGGTCACGTAGAGCTCGGGGCTGCGGCCCGCAGCCCCTCAAGCATCAACCGGGCGGTTTCCCAGGTGAAATGATGGCAGGTGCAATCGTAGTCGACGAGGTTCGGGCAGAGCCGCAGCACCCGCTTCCGCTTCACGATCGTCGGATATGCCTTCTCGCGCGCTCCGTTTAGCGACGTCGACATACAGGCCGCCTCCCAGGGCTGGCGTCACGCGCCCACAACGGAAGCCGCGGCGCGCAGCCGCGCATTGACCTACATCAACGTCTTGATCGTGGAGGATCGGGCGATGACCTCGCGCAATCGGGATCGTCTGGTGAAGTCGGGGCCATGACACCAGGCGCCGATTCGGGGCAATTCCCCATTTAGGCCCGTTCGGCCG
Organism: Pseudomonadota bacterium; assembly: GCA_046727895.1. Taxonomy (GTDB): domain Bacteria; phylum Pseudomonadota; class Alphaproteobacteria; order Geminicoccales; family Geminicoccaceae; genus DATAOG01. The sequence continues at coordinate 2,344 of JBKPDM010000256.1, forward strand.
CGGCAGAGGCTCGGACGGGGGCTGCCTGAGACATGACCGCAGAGGTCACGCTCGCCGACAAGGTCGACGTCCTCGGCGCGGCCAAGACCTATCTTGCCGAGCGGCTGGGTCTTCCTGACCGGCCGGTTCGCCTACAAACTGAAGAAGCCGGTTCGCCACACGCACGTCGACCTGCGCGCGCTCGATGCGCGCCGCCGCAATTGCCTGACGGAGATCCACCTGAACCGGCGGCTGGGGCCCGACGTCTATCTCGCCATTAAGCCGCTGACGCTTGCGCCACGGCGCGGGCTGCCATGCATCAGTTGAATCACAACAAAGCGCGATGCCAAGCCCAAAAATGCAATCGCCGCCCGGATTTTTGCCCCGGTTACATGCTCGAAGGCATTAGAGAAAAGGCGGCGAGAGAGCGCGAAAACAGCCCGAAATAGGCCCTTCGGCGGGTCCCCGTGGTTCGGACAAATGGCCCGGAAGGCCCGCACTATGCGGGGTTGCGGCCTGCGCTTGTCACCAGAAAAGAATGTCCCGTTAGTGCCGCTGCGGGCTGAGGCCCGGGAGGATTTTCCTTCGCCAAACGGGCGGAGCAGACGACCCAAGATCGACTTCTTCAGGGCCGACTAACTAATATAAACCTTGAGCCGACGCGGGTGATCCGTTCGCTATTCACATCATGGACAACAAGCCCGATCATTCCAATCCCGATGCGGTCGCCCGCCGCTGGTGTTGCGGGCAAGCGGTCAGCGCAGCCCTTCCGCGTCCACGTCTGGCGGCAGGGCTCGCTCGACGAGCCCGAGCCGGGACCGGCTGACCGCCGGGGCTGACCGGGAGGTGTCCCGGTCGGCCATGGAACCTCCACGGCCCCTTACGAGTTCAATCCTTTACAGCTCTGCCCGATGGAGGCGGCGATGTTCGCGAGCATCGAGCGGCGGTTCACGATTATAGCGCTGGCCTTGGTGATTGTGGGCGCAGCGCCAGCGGTTGCCGCACCCGGCGACATCCACCGGGTGGCACACGCCGAAACGGTCAACCTGCGTGCCGGCCCCTCCAACGAGAGCAACGTGCGCGGGACCGTGCAGCAGGGTGATGAGGTCATCGAGCTGAGCCGCTCCGACAGCTGGCTCGGCGTGCGCGTCCTGCGCACCGGCGAGGAGGGCTGGATCTTCGGCGAACTGCTCGAACCTGTGTCGCGCAGCACACTTGGGACCGGCGGCCCGGCCCCGGCCGAGGACGTGGGCTTCCTACAGTGGTCCGAGGGCTTTAACCGCCTGCTTGCAAGCATCGACGCCGACAACGGCTACCCCATGGCGAAGCAGGTCGAGCAGCCCGAAGCGGATCTCCTGCGCGTGGTGCCGACGACCAAATGGTTAGTTTACGGCAGTCGCGACGTTCACCTGACGACCGCCGTGGCGATCTACGAGATGTGGAAGAACCATCAGAACGGCGGGCCTGTGCGCCTGGTGATCACCGACGATCAGGGCCGGGACTACATCACCATCGTCGACCAGGGCACGCAGCCAAAGCTGTCGGTGACGCCGCCTGAGCGCTCGTAATCCGCTGACGCTGGACCGCCTCTGGCCCTGCGCAGAGCGAAGATGAGGAGAGAGACGATGCGCGCTCTGTTTGTGTTGCTGATCTGTGCCGCGCTGAATGGCTGCGGCGCGGTCGCTCTGCCTTTCCGGGTTACCGCCGATGTGGCGCGGATAGTGCCGGTCGCCGGCGACGTGGTCGCCGCGCCGCTGGACGCCACCGGCAACGCGATCGATCCCTGATCCACGAAACGTCGGAAGTCGATGGTACGCAGGGGTGGGACGATCCCACCCCGTCTCCCGGATGAACCCACTGATCGGGGAGGGATGACGATCGAAGGCGTTCTTGGGTAACTCCGGGTGAATCGAAAACCCCATCCGCGCGTTGGCACCCGAAGGCTAGGTAATCCGCGGGTTTCACGCGGCCAGCGTCGACGTAGCAGTTTATCGAACGATCGCCAGCGCCTGCGTTGCTGCCGCCTAAAGCCCCGTGGGGGAGAGCGCCGGGGACCGTAACACCAGCCTTGGCGCGCCCCTGGCGGGCAGGAGGCGGGCTTTCGCCATTGGCCTCATCCATGGCAGGGGAATGTCGGTAGTTTTCGGAGGCCTTTGTCTCCGGAAGAGAAAAATCCGCGGGCCTGGCCCCTCGAGCCTTCTTGAGGACGCGAGATAGAGCCGTTCGAGCAGACGCTCGCGGATATGCCCAGGGGGCACCCTGGCTTCAGCAGCTCAGGGG
>JBKPDM010000257.1:0-11396 GCA_046727895.1 Pseudomonadota bacterium
CCACATGTCAAGCAAACTAACGGCCATATTATGACTACATACTCGGGCCGATATCAAACCATATCAGCCACTTAGCTCAAAACACGGGCAAAGTTCCGGCTAGAGCCCGGCCGCACCCCTCTGCCACGGCTCCTCGAGGACGGGCTCTATTTCCGCCACGTCTCGGCGTTTCTCGAACTGTTTCCACGCGAGCAGGTCAAGCTCATCCTGTACGACGACATCCGCAGTGATCCCGGACCCGTGTTCCGCACGCTCTGTGCGCACCTGGGGATCGAGCGGCGCGCCGACGCCGAGCAGCTGAACCAGCGGGTGAAGGACAAGGAGACGCCGGTGGTGCCGCCGCTCGCGCGGCGCATCCTGGCGCCCCTGAAAGGGCCGGTGCAGCCGCTCCGACAAAGCCGCGCGTTCCGCTTCGCGCGCTCGCTGATCGCGCGCCGTCTCGACTATCCCGCGCTCACGCCCGCCCTGCGCGAGCAGTTGGCCGATTACTACCGCGACGACATCGAGGCCCTGTCGAAGTTTCTCGAGCGCGATCTGACGGGCTGGCTGTCCGGCGAGCCGGCTACAGCTCGGCCGGCGTCAGGGTGACGTAGCGAATCCGCCGCCGGTTCCAGGTGTAGGTGATGTGGATGCGGCCATCGCGGCCCTGGATCGCGGCCGGGTAGGAATATTCGCCCGGGCCGTCTTCGAGCTGCGCGCCGCCTGCCAGCGGCGGCCATCTTCTGAAAGGGCGAGGTTCAGTGGCGTCCGTGCCCGAGGCGGCGCGTGATTGTAGACCAGCAGCGCTCGCCCGTCCTCGAGCACGAGGCCATCGATGCCGCTGTCGGGGTTGGGCAGATCGATGGCCCGGAGCCGGCTCCACCGGCGCCAGCCGTCGATCGACCAGGCCTCGGCGATCATGCCATGCCGGGTCCGGCAAAGGAGCTGCATGCGACCGTCCGGATAAGCGAGGATGCAGGGCTGGATGGCGCCAAAGCCCCAGGGCGCCTTGAGCGCCGGCAGCCGCTCCCAGCTGACGCCCTGATCGGGCGTGAGCTCCAGGTGCGAGCGCCAGCCGCGATGCTCGGTGCTGGACGGACAGAGCAGCGCGCCGTCGGCGAGCTCCAGCGGCTTGTTCTTGATCGGACCGAGGATGCCGCGCGGCAGCCGCTCGGGCACTGACCAGCTCTGGCCGCCATCGAGCGAGCGGGCGAGCATGCCCCACCAGCGGCGGGGGCCGGGGCCGACTTTGTAGAACAGCAGGAGCGGCCCCGCCCGTGTCTGGTGCAGAACCGGATTCCAGCATGGCGCGCGGGCGCCGTCCCGGCCGATGCCGCTCGCCACCTCGAGCGGTTCCGACCAGCGGCCGGCCTCCTCGCGTGCGATCCAGATGCCGACCTCGGGATGGCCTTCGTGGGGGCCGGCGAACCAGCGGCGACCAGACCGTCCGCGGTCTCGGCGAGGGTCGAGGCGTGGGCCGATGCAAACGGTGCCCGATCGAAGACGAACCCGGATTTCATCTCGCCTGGCGGACCATGCGCTTGGGAAGAGGCAGGCGAAGCAGCCAGCCGAGCAGGCCGCGCGGCAGGTAGACCACCGACACGACGAACATGATGCCGAGCGCGAGCAGCCAGTAGTAGCCGAGCGCCTCGGACAGCACGCCCTCAATGGTGCGCACCAGGATCGCGGCCAGCCAGGCGGCGAGCAGGATCTCGCGCCCGCCGAGGGCGACCCAGATCAGCACCTCGGTCGACAGCGAAAAGCCGATGAGCGCGGGCGAGACGAAGCCGAACTGGGTCACGAACAGCGCTCCGGCCAGTCCCGCGACGCCGCCCGAGACGGTGAACGCGAACCGCTTGTAGGCCGCGACATCGTAGCCGAAGTAGCCGGTCCGCTCCTCGTGGTCGCGGATCGCGCGCAGAACCGAGCCGAGCGGCGCCCGCTCCAGGTAGAGGAGACCGAGGTAGACGAGCGCCGCTGCGGCCAGCATCACGTAGTAGGTGGGCAGCGGGTCGAACAGCTCGACCGCGTCCGGGCCCCAGCCGAGCCGGAGCGGCGGCACGTTGAGGAGACCATTGAAGCCGCCGATGAACCGCCAGTGCCCCGCCAGGCGCTCGGCGATGACCGCGGCCGAGAGGGTGACGATCGCGAAATAGGCCCCGGAGACGCCCCGGCCGCGGAACAGGAACTGCCCGAGCAGGTTGGCGATCAGCGCCGGCAGGGCGATCGCAGCGGCGAGGCCGATCGGGGTGGCATCCGGAACCGGCGCCAGCATCCCCTTGGTCACCACCGCCATGGCATAGGCACCGGCCCCGAAGAAGATCGCCTGGCCGAAGCACAGCAGCCCGACCTGGCCCCAGATCAGCGCGAGGCTCATGGCGAAGATGCCATAGGTGATCAGCTGGGCGAGCTTGTTCAGATACCAGTCCGGGACGACGAGCGCCAGGAGCGCGAACGCCGCCCAGACGGCAACGCTCACACCGATCCGAAGGCCGCGCTCGGTCATGTCAGCGACGACCGCCCGTCAGTCCCTGCGGGAAGATCCGGATGATCACGATGGCCAGGCTGAAGACCACGATCTGGGCCACGACCTGGGTCCAGAAGCTGGCGACGACCGTGCTCGAGCCGGCGATCACCGAGGTCCCGAGCAGCGCCCCAGGCAGGCTGCCGGCGCCGCCGACCAGGATCGAGAGGAACGCCGGCACGAGGAAGCCGACCCCCATCTGCGGATCGACGCTCATCAACGGCGCCATGACCGCGCCAGCGAGACCGGCGAGGGCGGCGCCGAAGGCGAAGGTCGCGCGATCCATCCGGCGGGTATTGATGCCGAGGCTCGCGGCCATCGTGCGGTTGGCGATCACGCCGCGCGCGGCGAGCCCGAGCCGGCTGCGGTAGAACAGAAGGAAGGTGCCGGCCGCGACCACGACCGCGACGGCCATGATGAACAGGCGATAGGACGGGTAGACGGCGCCCAGAATCTGGACCTGCGCCGGCAGCGGGTTCTCGACCTGCTGTGAAGCCGGGCCGAAGATCACGATCACGACCTGCTTGATCGCGAGCGAGAGGCCCCAGGTCGCGAGGATCGTGTCGATGAAGCGGTGGTAGACGTGACGGATCACCAGCGCCTCGAGCACGACCCCGACCACGGCCAGGAACAGGGGGGCCGCGAGCAGGGCGAGCCAGAAATCGCCGCCCTGGCTCTGAACCAGCACCACGGTGTAGGCGCCGAGCAGGAAGAACTCGCCGTGCGCCATGTTGATCACGTTCATCAGGCCGAAGATGATGATCAGGCCGAGCGCCACCAAAAGCAGCGCCAGCATAAAGCTGAGCGCATCGAGGCCGATGATGACGGTCGTCTCCATGGCCCGTCAGACCGAGAGATAGCGCTGCAGGAGCGAGGGGTCGGCGCGCAGCCGCGCCGGTTCCGCCTGATCGACCAGCCGGCCGTTCTCGATGAACAGGCAGCGCCGGGCGAGGCGCAGCACGAGGTCGACGTTCTGCTCGACCAGGAGGATCGCGATTCGCTCTGCGGCGGCGATCTCGCCGAGCGTCGCGCCGAGCCCCTGCACGATCGATGGCTGAATGCCCTCGGACGGCTCGTCGAGCAGAAGGAGGCGCGGCCGACCGACCAGCGCACGCGCGATCGCGAGCTGCTGCTGCTCGCCGCCCGACATGGTGCCGGCCTTCTGGCGGCGGCGCTCCTTGAGGATCGGGAACCACTCGTGCACGCGATCCGGGACGCGCGCGGGCAGGCCGGGCTTGCCGAGCACGCCGAGCAGCAGGTTTTCCTCGACCGTGAAGTCGGCAAAGATTTCGCGGCCCTGCGGTACGTAGGCGATGCCGAGGTTGCTGATCTCGAAGGGCTTCAGCCCGACCAGCTCGCGCTCGAGAAACCGGATCCGGCCGGCCGCGATCGGGATGTGGCCCATGATCGCCCGGAGCAGCGTCGTCTTGCCCATGCCGTTGCGGCCCAGCAGCGCGACCGTCTCGCCCTCGCCCAGATCGAGCCTCAGGCCGCGCAGCACCTCGCTGCCCGCGTGATAGCCCGCGATCAGTCCGTCGATCGTCAGCACAAGGCGACCTGACCGAGGTAGGCCTCGCGCACCGCGGGATCGCCCTGGATCTCCCGATAGCTGCCTTCGCGGACCAGGGCGCCGCGCATCATGACGACGACCGGGCAGTCGAGGCGCTGCACGAAGCTCATGTCGTGCTCGATGATCAGGAGCGCGACGCCGCTCTCGGCCTGAATCTCACGGATCAGATCGGCGGTCGCGGCGGTCTCGGTGAGGGTCATGCCCGCGGTCGGCTCGTCGAGCAGCATCAGGCGCACCTCGCCGGCCAGCAGCATCGCGATCTCGAGCCACTGCTTCTGGCCGTGCGCCAGCGCGCCCGCGGGAGTGGTCGCCTGATCGGCAAGGCGGAAACGAGCCAGGAGATCATGCGCGTCGAGCCGTCTGGCCGGACGCCGCAGGAGGCCGAGCGGGCTGCGCCGACCGGCGCCCGCGGCGAGCGGCACCTCGAGGTTCTCGATCACGGTCAGATTGGGGTAGATCCCCGGGACCTGGAACTTGCGCCCGATGCCGAGCCGGCTGATCTGATGCGGCCGCAGGCCGGTGATGTCGCGGCCGGCGAAATGAATCGTGCCCGAGGTCGGGCCGAACGCGCCCGTGATCACGTTGAACAGCGTGGTCTTGCCGCAGCCGTTCGGCCCGATGATGCAGCGGAGCTCGCCGTCGTCCGCGCTCAGGCGGGCGCCCGAGAGCGCCTCCACGCCGCCGAACGCCTTGGTGACGTCGCGGACTTCGAGGAGCGGCGCCATGGGCGGAGCCGGGTGGCGTCAGCCGTCTGCCGCCCAGCCCGGCAGCGCCCGACGATCAGGCTTCGCACTGGTTCGGCGCTTCGACCCGGCCGATGTACTTCTCGAGCACCAGCGCGCCGTCCGTCGTGGTGGCGATCAGGACGTTGAGGTCGACATGGCGGTCATGCGGGCGGAGGTAGACTTCGCCATTGCCCGAGAGGAGCGTGTTGTCGACCATCGCATCCGTGATCGCCTCCTTGTCGTCGGCGCCCGCGCGTCTGATCCCCTCGATGAAGAAGCGGGTGAGGTTGTAGTGCGCATCGACCGTGTTGCTGACCACCGCGCCCTCGCCGAAGCGACCCTTCACCTTGGCGACGAAGGCCTTGGCTTCCGGCCGATCGAGGGTCGCGATGAAGTTGGCGGGGCAGACGATGCCCTCGGACTCCTCCTTGGTGAAGCCCGAGAGGTAGTTCTCGCTGTAGCCGAAGAAGGCGATCTTGGTCTTCGCCTTACCGCCGGCCGCGACGAACTGCTTGACGAAGGTGATGGCATCGGCCCCGACCACGGTGATCACCACGACCTTGGCGCCGGAGCCGTCGATCTTGCGAATCGTCGAGGTGAAATCCTTGACCCCGAAGGGCGTGTACTCCTCACCGACCACCGTGCCGCCGACCTTCTCGGCGACCCGGCGGATCGCTTCGTTCATCTTCTGCGGCCAGATGTAGTCGCTGCCGAACAGGTAGAAGCTGTCGCCGTAGTTCGCGTGGACGTGCGGGATGAACGGATTGACCCAATGCTCGGGCAGCGCGCTGTAGCAGGTGATGTAGCGGCTGCAGACGCCGCCTTCGTAGTCGGTCGCGTAGAGCAGCGGCGTCTTGTAGCGCTCGATGGTCGGCTGGATCGCGTCCCGATTGGCGCTGGTGACCGGGCCGCAGATCGCCGTGACCCGATCGCGTTGGATCAGCTCGGTGGTGCGCTCGACCGAGGTCTTGGGGTCGGTCTTGGTGTCGGCGATCACCAGCTCGATCTTGCGGCCGTCGAGGACGCCGCCCGCCTCGTTCGCCTCCTCGACCGCGAGCTGCACGCCCTGGACGCCCTGCTGGCCGAGCACCTCGAGGCCGCCCGAGAGCGGCTGCAGAACGCCGAGCCTGACGACCTCCTGCGCGCGGACGATCGCCGGAAAGCCGAGCGCGGCGACCGCCGCGGTCGCGCCGGCGCCCTTCAGCACTGCGCGGCGGGTGACCGACTTCGAATGACCTGTCCGATGCGACGCCATTGACCTTGCCCTCCCTGTCCTTGCCTCACCTGTTCTTCAGGCGGCGAGTTCGCGATTGGTGATCGGTGCTCCCTCGAGCAGGGCTGCGACGACCTCTGCGCAGTCGCAGACGGTGCCGAAATGGGTCGCGATGTCGTAGAGCGACGAGGCCTGCTCGCGCGGCCCGGTCGCGGCGACGCAATCCTCCGGCACGATCACCTGGTAACCGAGGAAGAAGGCATCGTGCACGGTCGAGCGCACGCAGATGTTGGTCACCACGCCGGCGACCACGACGGCATCGACGCCGAGATCTTTGAGCGTGACGTCGAGGTCGGTGTTGAAGAACGCCGAATAGCGCCGCTTGACCACATAGATGTCGTCGGGCCGCGCCTCCAGATCGTCGATCACCCTGGCACCCCAGCTGCCTTCGAGGCAATGCCGAATGCGCTTCTTGAACTCGCGGTCCTCACGCACGTTCGGCCGGTGGCTGTCGACGATGAACACGATCGGCGCACCGGCCCGCCGCCCCACTTCGATCAGACGCTTCTGGGGCGGCACCAGCGCCTCGTAGCCCGGCAGGACCATGGCACCGCCCGGCTTGCAGAACTCGTTCAGCATGTCGACGACGAGGATCGCGGTCGCTCCCGCGTTCAGGCGCACCTGGCCGTCGATCTTCTTGGCCGAGAACACGTCCACCGACATCCGCCCTGCTCCCGATCCGCCGCACGCTGCCGATTGCGGGCATTCTAGGCGGCGCCCCTACCCTGTCAAACCGGGCGAGCGTGGCCCGCGGTCTTTCTTTGACGGTCGAGCTGCTTCATACTCGACCCGTCGAGCGAACGATAATGGCAGCAAGGCATGGATGGGGGGCGGCGATGGGTGCGGTCGTGCGCAAGTTCCTGGTCCTGGTCGAGACCACCCGGCGCGAGATGGGCAAGGACCTCGCTCTGCCCACACGCAAGGCGGCGGCGATCGCGGTCATCGAGAACCCCTTCGCCGACAGATACGTCGAGGATCTCGAGGAGCTGATGCAGATCGGCGAGGAGCTCGGGAGCCTGCTCGGCGAGATGGCGGTGGCCGCGCTCGGGGTCGCGCCAGCGGCGATCGAGAGCTACGGCAAGGCCGCGATCGTCGGCGAGGCGGGCGAGCTCGAGCACGCGGCGGCGATCCTCCACCCGCGCCTCGGCAAGCCGCTCCGCGCCGCGGTCGAGAAGGGCGCGGCCCTGGTGCCGTCTTCCAAGAAGATGGGCGGCATCGGCACCCCGATCGACGTGCCGCTCGGCCACAAGGATGCCGCCTACGTGCGCAGCCACTTCGACGCCATGGAGGTGCGCGTGCCGGATGCGCCGCGTGCGGGCGAGATCGTGGTCGCAATCGCGGTGACCGACAGCGGCCGGCCGCGGCCGCGGATCGGCGGCCTCACCGTCGATCAGATCGAAGGCAAGGACGGCCTGCGCTAGGACCCGCCATCAAGAGCGGGCAGACCACCCGCCTAGATGAGCTCGACCCGCGCCGCCATCGGGCCCTTCTGGCCCATTCTGGTGCTCACCCGCACGCGCTGCTCGGCCTGGAGCGCCCCAATCCCGGCACGGTTCAGCGTGCGTGCCGACACGAACACGTCCTTGCTGCCATCGTCCGGCACGATGAAGCCGAAGCCTTTCTCGGCATTGTAGAACTTGACCGTCCCCTCGACCAGCTCGCCATCGCCGCCCGCGAAGCGCGGCGGCCGGCTGCGAACGACCGGCTCCGAGGGCGGCTCGATGCTGTGGATCGCCGCTACCTGAGGGCCGCGCGGCCCTTCCGCGATGTCGCAGATCAGGCTGGTGCCGTCGGCGAGATCCTCATGGCCGGCCTGGGCGACCAGCGAAGCGTGCAGAAATGCGTCGGGTGCGCCATCATCGGGCTTCACGAACCCGAAGCCCTTGGTGCGGTTGTACCATTTCACCACCGCAGCAACGTCGGTCCGATAGGGTCCGGACAACTGCGGCGGACGGCGGGTGTTCATAACGGGTAAACTCCAACGGGTGCCACCGCCAACTACATAACCGCTTTGCGCCTCGGCGAACAGAGTCATTCGGCCCGGCCGCGGCCATTCGGGGTAATCGCGGCGCACGCTTCGGCAGCTCAGGTCACCAGTCGGCCAAGTCGACGGTGACCGGGACGTGGTCCGAAGGTTGTGGCCAGCCACGCGCTCCCCGCAACACCTCCGCGGCGCGCAGGCGAGCCGCCAGAGGCGGTGTGACCCAGACATGGTCGAGGCGGCGGCCGCGATCGCTCACGGCCCAGTCCTGCGCCCGATAGCTCCACCAGGTGTACAGACGCTCCGATGGCGGCACGAAACGGCGCACCGCATCGATCCAGCCGTGCGAGGCTTGCAGCTCGAGCAGCGCCTCGACCTCGACCGGCGTGTGGCTCACCACCTTGAGCAGCGCCTTGTGGTTCCAGACGTCGGTCTCGAGTGGTGCGATGTTGAGATCGCCGAGCAGCACCGCGCGCCGCTCCGGAGCGTGGTCGCGTCGGAACCATTCCGCGAGCGCCGCGACCATCGCCAGTTTGTGCCGGAACTTGGCGTTCAGCTCGGGATCGGGAAGGTCGCCGCCTGCGGGGATGTAGAGGTTGTGCAGCTCCATGCCGCCCGGCAGGATCGCGTGCAGATGCCGGCAATCGCTGCTGTTGCACCACTGGAGCGGCGTCGCGTCCTCGAGCGGCAGCTTCGAGAAGATCGCCACTCCGTGGTAGCCCGCCTGGCCATGCAGGACGTGATGCGGAAACCCGAGCGCGCGCAACTCGAGCACCGGGAACAGATCGTTCCTGACCTTGGTCTCCTGCAGGCAGAGCACGTCTGGGTCGACCTTGCGCACGAGCCGGCCGAGCCCCTCGAGGCGCAGCCGCACCGAGTTCACGTTCCAGGTCGTGATGCGCAGCGGCAATCCGTCGGTCCGGCGCCCATCGTGGTCGCCGACCCTGTAGCCGGCCGGAAGCGCCCGGTCCAGCGATCCGGGCCTAGCTGGTGCGTGAGCCCCTTCCAGATCAATCGCGCGCCGCGAACTCGATCACAGTCACGCCCCGCGCGGCTGGACCTCCCGTTCGAGGCGACCGGCCAGCTGGTCGGACGCGACCTCCAGGTCGTAGCGGGTCTGCAGGTTCATCCAGAACTGCGCCTCCATGGCGAAATAGCGGGCGAGACGGAGCGCAGTGTCGGCGGTCATGGCGCGGCGGCCGTGGACCAGATCGTGGATGCGCTGCGGCGGCACGCCGAGCGCTTTCGCCAGACGGTAGCGGCTGATGCCCATGGGCTTCAGGAAGTCCTCGAGCAGGATCTCGCCCGAATGCACGGGCGCCAGTTCGCGCGCACGCCGCTCAGTGGTAGTCGATGATCTCGACGTCATAAGCATCTCCTTCGCGCCACACGAAGCAGATCCGCGAGCGGTCGTTGATCCGGACGCTGTGCTGCCCGATGCGGTCCGCCGACAGTGCTTCCAGCCGGTTGCCGGGCGGAACACGCAGGGTCTCCAGCCGCGTCGCTGCGTCGATTTGCAATAGCTTTCGCCGCGCGATCCGCTGGATTTCAAGCGGCCGTGCTGATCGTAAGAAGCGATCAATGCGCAGATCACTCGGTCAGCAGGATACAGTCGGCCGGGTGCCAGGAGACCCAGCAGGCGTCGCCGACCGCGAGCGCGTCGGCCTGCTGCCGGCTGTGGTTGGTCCGGTAACAGGTGATCCGGAGGCTGGAGCCTGCCTCGACGAACACGTGGCTGTAGTCGCCGAAATAGGCGAGCTGGGCGATCCGGCCCGGCACCGCGATCAGCCCGTCGGCGGGGCGCTCGTGGCTGATGCGGACCTTCTCCGGTCGGACCGCGATCCCGACCTCGCCGCCCGGGTCGAAGTCCTGCGGCAGGTGCAGCTCGCCAAGGCCATCGGCCTCGAGGCGGATGCCGCGATCGCCCCGCCCGAGCACGCGGCCGGGAAAGAGGTTCGTCGTGCCGATGAAATCCGCGACCATGCGGCAGTTGGGCGATTCGTAGAGCTCGTCCGGAGGTGCTATCTGCAGGATGCGCCCCCGATCCATGACCGCGATGCGATCGGCCATCGAGAGCGCCTCCTCCTGATCGTGGGTCACGATCACGAAGGTGATCCCGACCTCGTGCTGCAGGCGGACCAGCTCGAGCTGCATCTCCTCGCGCAGCTTCTTGTCCAGTGCCGAGAGCGGTTCGTCGAGCAGCAGCACCTTGGGCCGTTTGATCAGGGCACGGGCAAGCGCCACCCGCTGTCGCTGGCCACCCGAGAGCTGCTCGGGCTTGCGTGCCTCGAAGCCGGCGAGGCGGACCATGGCGAGCGCCTCCTCGACCCGCGGGCCGATCTCGGCGCGCGGCGTGCCGCTCACCTTGAGACCGTAGCCGACGTTCTCGGCGACCGTCATATGCGGGAACACGGCATAGGACTGGAAGACCATGTTGACCGGGCGCCGGTTGGGCGCGACGCCCGCCATGTCGTCGCCATCGATCAGAATCCGGCCGGCACTCGCGACCTCGAAGCCGGCCAGCATGCGCAGCAAGGTGGTCTTGCCGCACCCCGAGGGGCCGAGCAGGGCGAAGAACTCGTTCGGATCGATGGTGAGCGACACCTGATCGACCGCGGCCACGCCGCCGAAGCGCTTGGTCACCGCCTCGATCTGCACGATCGGCGCTGGCTTCACGCTGCGACCTCCCGGCTGCGCGCCGGTCGCTGCAGGCGCATCGCAATCACGGTCAGGAGCACCGTCAGCGCGATCAGGACCGTCGAGGCGGCGTTGACCACGGGCGTCGCCCCGAAGCGGACCATGGAATAGACCTTGACCGGAAAGGTCAGCGTCTCCGGGCCGGAGGTGAAGAAGGTGATCACGAAGTCGTCGAGCGACAGGGTCATCGCGAGCAGGGCGCCGGCGATCAGGCCCGGCTGCATGTAGGGCAAGGTGATGTTGCAGAAGGTCTGCCACTCGCCGGCGCCGAGGTCCTTCGACGCTTCCTCGAGCGCCCGGTCGAAGCCGGCCATGCGGGCGCGCACCACGATCGCGACGAACGGGAACGAGAAGGCGATGTGGCCGATGACGATCGGAGCGAGGTTGAGCGGCCAGGGCAGATCGGTCCGCCAGCCGGTGCCGATGAAGAAAGCCATCAGCGCTACGCCCATGCAGATCTCGGGAATCACGATCGGCAGCGCCATGGCGCCCTCGAGCGCCGGCTTGCCCGGAAAGCGAAACCGCCAGAGGGCGAGCGCGAGCAGTGCGCCGATCACCGTGCTGACCAGGGTCGAGATCAGGGCGATCGTCAGGCTGTTGACGAATGCGTCGAGCAGGGATGCGTTATGCCACGCCTGGTGATAGTA
>JBKPDM010000258.1:0-9077 GCA_046727895.1 Pseudomonadota bacterium
GTGCTCTCGCGCAGCTTTCGCGCCCATTTCGGGCTGTCGCCGCGCGCCTTCCGCAGCCAGTTCCCAGGCGACCAGCTGAGCCGCTTCCGGCCGGAGATCCGTCAGCAGCTGCGGCTCTGAGCGCGTCATGGCCGAAACGGCGATTCTCCGCAGCAGATGCAAAAAAATCGACCATGTGTGAAGCAGTTCACAGATTCCGGGACGCGCCGATGTCACATGCAGGCCATCGAAAGAGCGCAACCTCATGGAGTGCCTCCCAATGTCCACGACCAGCAGGATTGCTCTGGACACACCGGCGGCGCGCCGATTCCGGCTGGTCGCGCCGCTGGTCGTTCTGCTCGGCCTCGCGGTGCTGGCCATGACGCCTGGAATACTCACCGAGCTCAGCCGTGGCCCGTCCTCAGAACTCGCGCCCGCTCCTATGGCTCCGGCGCCCGTCACCGCGGACGCCGATGCCGTCGCCGGCGCAGATGAGAGCCCCGTCCTGGCCCGATAACCAGGGGGCGGCCGGCACGCGATCGACCGTCGGCTGCCCGCGTCACGCCAAGTCCGGGCGGACGACTTCTGCGGCGTGCGGGACGCGCTCCGCGATCGAGTAGTCGGGAAGACTTCGGCCCTTGGCAGCGTCGTATCTGCGTGGGGCCGTGCAGGTTGCCTCGGCAACCGAGGCCGCTTGTCCGGGCCTGATCGGTTTGTAGCTTACAAAGTGGCGGCGAGGCGCGTCGGGTGAGCTTGAGCTGCCCTGCGCGCCCGTTGCGCCAGATCATCGACGTCCTATCGAAAATGTGAGGCTTTGGCGTCCCGGCCGCCAAGGGAGAGCATCCATGGAGGAGCGCCTGGAGCCGCTTGCCCAGATGGTTGCGGTATGCCTGGCCGTGACGTGCCTCCTCGCGGGCTCGCTCCGGGCCATGGAAGCCCCGGAGGCGGCCAACCGCGCTCGGATGATCGACGTGATCGAAGCGCATGCGCGGACCGCGACCGAGGCGCTCGGCCGGGATTACATCGACCCAAAGGTGCTGGCGGTGATGGGCAACCTGCCGCGCCATGAGTTCGTCCCGGACGACGAGCGCGGCAGCGCCTATGAGGACCGGCCGCTGCCGATCGGCTACGGCCAGACCATCTCGCAGCCCTTCATCGTCGCCCTGATGACCGATATGCTCGCCCTCGGGCCGGACGACGTGGTACTCGAGATCGGCACCGGCTCGGGCTATCAGGCGGCCGTGCTTGCCCGCCTGGTGCGCGAGGTGCACAGCATCGAGATCATTCCCGACCTCGCCGAGGCGGCGAGGAGCCGTCTCGCGCGGCTCGGCTTCGGCAATGTCGAGACCTATGTCGGCGACGGCTACTACGGGGTCGAGGATGCCGCGCCGTTCGACGCCATCGTCGTGACCGCCGCGGCGAGCCAGGTGCCGGCGCCGCTGATCGAGCAGCTGAAGCCGGGCGGCCGGATGGTGATCCCGGTCGGCCGCAGCTTCGCGCTCCAGCATCTGATGCTCGTCGAGAAGGATGCCGAGGGCCGGATCCACACGCGCCAGACCCTGCCGGTCGCCTTCGTGCCATTGACCCGCGCCCCATAGCCCTCATGCGCCTGCTCGCGGTCGCCCTGATTTCGGCCGGCGCGCTCGCCTTCGAAGTACTGCTGGCGCGGCTCTTCTCGATCATCCAATGGTATCACTTCGCTTACATGATTATCAGTGTCGCGCTCCTGGGCTACGGCGCCTCGGGCAGCTTCCTCGCTCTCGTTCAGGAGCGCCTGCGGCCCCGCGCGGTAGGGGCCTTCGGCGTGTTCGCAGCGCTGTTCGGCCTGAGCGCCATCGCCTGTTTCGCGCTGGCGGAGCGGCTGCCGTTCAACGCCCTCGAGGTGATCTGGGACCGACGCCAGCTCCTCTATCTGCTCGCCCTCTACGCTCTCCTGACCGTGCCCTTCTTCTGCGGCGCGACCTGCGTCGGCCTCGCGCTCACCTGCTTCGCCGAGCCGGTCGGGCGCGTCTATCGGGCCGATCTGCTGGGCGCCGGGATGGGCGCCCTCGGCATTCTGGGGGTCCTGTTCCTGGTGATGCCGAGCGCGGCCTTGCAGATCGTCGGCGCGCTTGGTTTTGGCGCGGCCGCGCTCGCGAGCCTCGGCGCCGTCGGCGGACCTGCCTGGTGGCGGGCGGCAGCCTTCGGCAGCGCCGCGATCCTGATCGGGTTCGCCACGCCGTCCCCCTGGACCGCGCTCCACCCGTCACCCTACAAGAGCCTGAGCCAGGCGCTGACCATCCCCGGTGCCAGGATCGAGGTGCAGCGCTCGAGCCCGCTCGGGCTGCTTTCTGCCGTGCGCAGCCCGACCATTCCGTTCCGTCACGTGCCGGGGCTCAGCCTCGACAACGTGGTCGAGCCGGCCGAACAGATCGGCGTGTTCACCGACGGCGAGGGGCCGAACCCGATCACGGCGTTCGACGGCGACCTCGAGCGGCTCGCCTATCTCGATTTCACCCTCGGGGCGCTGCCCTACGACCTGCTCGAGCACCCCGCGGTGCTGATCCTGGGCGCGGGCGGCGGCGCCGACGTTCTGCTGGCGCTCTACCACGGTGTCACCAAGATCGATGCGATCGAGCTCGACCCGCAGTTCGTCGACCTGGTGCGAGACAGCTACGCCGGTTTCGCCGGCCGGCTCTACCAGCGCCCGGAGGTCACGGTTCACGTCGCCGAGGCGCGCGGCTTCGTCGCCGCGAGCACGCGACGCTACGATCTGATCGAGCTGCCGCTGCTCGATTCCTTTGCCGCTGCGAGCGCCGGCACCGTCAGCCTGCACGAGAGCTTCGTCTACACGGTCGAGGCGTTCGCCGACTATCTCGCGCACCTCGCGCCGGGCGGCTATCTGGCGATCACGCGCTGGCTGAAGCTGCCGCCGCGCGACAGCCTGAAGCTGTTCCTGACTGCGCTCGTGGCGCTGGAGCGGAGTGGCGTGCGCGAGCCCTCACGCCAGCTTGCCCTCGTGCGCAGCTGGGACGCGACCATCCTTCTGGTCAAGAACGGCCCGCTCAGCGAGGCCGACATCGATCGCATCCGCGCCTTCGCCGACCAGCGCTCGTTCGACCTGGCCTATTACCCGGGCATCCAGGAAGCGGAGGCCAATCGCTACAACCAGCTCGAGCGGCCGTATTTCTATGAAGGGGCCATGGCGCTGATCGGAGCGGGCCGGCAGGGCTATCTCGAGCGCTACAAGTTCAGCCTCGTGCCGGCGACCGACGATCGCCCCTATTTTTTCGACTTCTTCAAATGGCAGGCGCTGCCGGAGCTGCTGTCGATCTCGCTGCAATCGGGGGCGGCGCTGCTCGACTGGGGCTATCTGATCCTGAGCGCAACCCTGCTCCAGGCCGCCATCCTGAGCATCCTTCTGATTCTGCTGCCGCTATGGCTTGGCCTCGAGACCGATGCCCCCCAGGCCAGCCGATGGCGGGTCTTCGTCTACTTCGGCGCGATCGGTCTCGCGTTCCTGTTCGTCGAGATCGCATCGATCCAGCGTTTCACGCTGTTTCTCAGCCATCCCCTGTACGCGATCGGTGTCGTCCTCGCCGGCTTTCTGGTGTTTGCCGGCCTCGGCAGTGGCTACGCGGCCGGTTTGGACGCGCGCCGATCGGCCGCCCTGCAATCCGATCCTCTTCGTCTCGCGGTGGCCGCGATCGCTGGGCTCGCGATCGCCTACGTCTTCGGCCTGCCGCCGCTGTTTCGCGCGCTCATGGCCCTGCCGGACGCCGCCAAGATCGCGCTCTCGCTGGTTCTGATCGCGCCCCTCGCGTTCGCCATGGGCCTGCCGTTCCCGCTCGCGCTTGCCCGGCTCAAGGCGGCCGCGCCGGACTTGGTGCCCTGGGCCTGGGCGGTGAACGGCTGCGCCTCGGTCCTGAGCGCGATCCTGGCAACCCTGCTCGCGATCAGCCTCGGCACGCGGGCGGTCGTGCTGCTCGCTGTGCTCCTCTACCTGCTCGCCGCCGCCGTGTTCGGACGCCGAGGTCTGGTCCCAGGGCGAGGGCTCAGCGCCTGAGCCCGACCGTAGCGATTTGCCGGCCGACCGCGCGCCGGGCTAGGGTTCGTGACGCTCGAGGGAGAACGCCAAAATCCGGAGGAGGACGCCCAGATGTCGATCGCCGCCCGCGAGACTGACGTGCTCGATTGGCTCGCGCAGCAGTACGAGCCGATGGTCGAGTTGCTGGGCAAGCTGGTGGACACGGATTCCGGCTCCTACGACCGGGCGGGAGTGGCCCGGGCCGGCGAGATCCTCCGCGCCCATCTGGAGGCGCACGGCCTTGCCGTTGAGCTGATCGAGCAGGCCGACGGCAGCGTCTCGATCAAGGCGACCCTTGCGCCGCGCCAGCGCGCGGCCGACAACGCGCACGTTCTCCTGCTCGGCCATCGGGACACGGTGTTTCCCAAGGGCACGGCCGCCGAGCGCCCGTTCCGGGTCGAGAACGCTCGGGCCTATGGCCCGGGTGTGGCCGACATGAAGGCGGGGCTGGTCATGAACGCCTTCGTGCTCGAGGGGCTGGCCCGGTTCGACGGGGCGTCGCGGCCGGTCGTGATGCTGGTCACCTCGGATGAGGAGATCGCGTCGCCCGCTTCGCGTCCCACGATCGAAGCCTCGGCCCGCGGCGCCCGCGCGGTGTTCAACGCCGAGCCGGGCCGGCCCTCGGGCAACATCGTCTCGGGACGCAAGGGTGCCATGTTCCTCACCGTCGAGGTGACCGGTAAGCCCGCTCACTCGGGCTCTGCCCACGATCAGGGCGTGAGCGCGATCGAGGAGCTCTGCCGCAAGGTGATCGAACTGCACGCGCTCACCGACTACGCGAGCGGCACCACGGTCAACGTCGGCCTGATCGAGGGCGGGCAGTCGATCAACACGGTGGCGCCTTGGGCCAGCGCCAAGGTCGACGTCCGCTTCAAAACCATGGCGGCGATGGCCGAGGCCGAAGCGGCGATCGAGCGAATTCTCGGCCGGGTCCATCTCCCTGGTACAACGACGCGGATCACCAACAAGGCCGCCTTCCTGCCGCTCGAGCCGAGCGCGGCGAACCGGGCGCTGTTCGAGCATTACGTCGCCTGCGCGGCGGAGCTCGGCCAGACGATCGGCGGCGAATACACCGGCGGCTCGGCGGATTCCGGCTTCACCGCGGCGGTCGGGGCGCCGACCGTGTGCGGCACCGGCCCGATCGGCGCGAAGGCGCACCGCCCGGACGAGGTCTGCCACCTCGACACCCTCGTCCCGCGCGCCCAGGCCCTGGCGCTCGCGATCCTGCGTCTCGACTGAGGAACGCCCGCGCTTGCGGAGCCAGGGTTCTTGCACCGCTTGATCGGCGGCCGGACCTCTCGATGACTTGCGAGAATGCCCGCCTATCTCAATGCTGGGAGTCGTCGCGATCATGACCAGAGCGGCGGAGCCCTGGGCTCCCGGCGGCCGTTCGGGGTCCGACAGGTAGCGGGCGATGCAGACCAACTTCTCAGCCGACCAGCTGACGGATCCGGATGTCGCGGAGTCCGAGAAGATTCTGCGCCGCTGCGTGCACTGCGGCTTCTGCACCGCGACCTGCCCTACCTACGTGCTCCTGGGCGACGAGCTCGACAGCCCGCGTGGGCGGATCTACCTGATCAAGGACATGCTGGAGAACGACCGGCGGGCCAGCGAGAAGGTGGTCAAGCATATCGATCGCTGCCTGTCCTGCCTCGCCTGCATGACCACCTGCCCCTCGGGTGTCCACTATATGCACCTGGTGGACCACGCGCGGCGGCACATCGAGGCGACCTATACCCGGCCGCTGCCTGAGCGGCTGCTGCGCAGCATGCTCGCGATCGTCCTGCCCCAGCCGTCTCTCTTTCGCCTCGCCCTGCTCGGCGCCTGGTGCGCCGGTCCGCTCGCGCGCCGGCTGCCGGGGCCGCTCGGCGCGATGATCCGTCTCGCTCCCGTCGCGATTCCGTCACCCTCGCCGGTCGATCGACCCCAGCTGTTCAAGGCCGAGGGACCGCGGCGGGCACGTGTCGCCCTTCTGAGCGGCTGCGCGCAGCAGGTCCTGGCGCCGGAGATCAACGAGACCACGATCCGTCTGCTCACCCGGCACGGCGTCGAGGTTGCGGTCGCTCGAGGCGCTGGCTGCTGTGGCGCGCTCGCCCATCACATGGGCAAGGAGCGGCCAGCGCTCGCGGCTGCGAAGGCCAACATCGACGCCTGGTGGCGCGAGCTCCAGGGGCCGGGGCTGGATGCCGTGATCATCAACGCCTCGGGCTGCGGTACCATGGTCAAGGACTACGGCTTCATGCTGCGCACCGACCCGGCCTACGCCGAGAAGGCGGCCAGGATCAGCGAGATCACCAGGGACATAACCGAATTCATGGACGAGATCGGGCTGAAGTCGCCGGCGCGCGCGCTCGATCTGGTGGTCGCCTACCACTCGGCCTGCTCGATGCAGCACGGCCAGCAGATCAGGCTCCAACCAAAAAAGCTCCTGAGCGAGGCGGGCTTTACGGTCAAGGACGTGCCCGAAGGGCACCTCTGCTGTGGCTCGGCCGGGACCTACAACATCCTGCAGCCGGTGATCGCGAAGCAGCTGCGTGATCGCAAGATCGCCAACATCGAGCGGCTGCGCCCCGATTTGATCGCGACCGGCAACATCGGCTGCATGACCCAGATCGCAACCGGCACGGCGCTGCCGATCGTGCACACCGCGGCACTGCTCGACTGGGCGACCGGCGGCCCTGTGCCGAAGCCGATCGAAGCTCTGGTCGCGCAACGTGAGCGGAGCGCCGCGACCGCGGTGCGCGAAGCCGCGGATTAAGACGAGGTACGAATTCGTCGACGTCGTCGAGACGCTGTCGGAGGCAGACGGTCGGTCAGGAAGCTTCGGCCAGATGCGCTGCCTGATCTTCGGCGATCAACGCGTCGATCAGCTCGTCGAGCGCCTCGCCGTTCAGCACCCTCTCGAGCTTGTAGAGGGTCAGGTTGATCCGGTGATCGGTGCAGCGGCCCTGCGGGAAGTTGTAGGTGCGAATGCGCTCGGAGCGATCGCCCGAGCCGACCTGGCCGCGCCGGTTCGCCGCCCGCGCGGCGTCGCGTGCCGTCCGTTCGCGTTCGTACAGACGGGCCCGCAGGACCCTGAGCGCCTTCGCCTTGTTCTTGTGCTGCGATTTCTCGTCCTGCTGGGTGACCACGATGCCGCTTGGCACATGGGTGATCCGGACCGCGCTGTCGGTGGTGTTGACCGACTGTCCCCCGGGGCCGCTCGAGCGATAGACGTCGATGCGCAGTTCGTTATCATCGATCTTGACGTCGACCTCCTCGGCCTCGGGCAGCACCGCCACGGTCGCCGCCGAGGTGTGAATCCGGCCCGACGCCTCCGTGACCGGCACCCGCTGGACCCGATGCACGCCCGCCTCGTACTTGAGCCGCGCGAACGCGCCCTGGCCCTTGATCGCGACGATCGCCTCCTTCAGCCCGCCGAGCCCGGTGTCGCTCGCCGACATCGGCTCGAAGCGCCAGCCGTGCAGCTCAGCGTAGCGCTGGTACATGCGGTAGAGGTCGCCCGCGAAGAGGGCCGCCTCCTCGCCGCCGGTGCCCGCGCGGATTTCCAGGATCGCGCTCTTGGTGTCGGCTTCGTCCTTGGGCAGGAGGGCGAGCTTGACCGCCTGCTCGAGTTGCGGAATGCGCTCTTCGAGGACCGCGAGCTCGTCCCCGGCGAGATTGCGCATCTCGGCATCGAGCCCGGCATCGGCGAGGAGCTCCTCGAGGCTAGAGATTTCGGCCCGGGTCGCGCGCAGAGCCTGGATCGAGTCCGCAATCCGTTCCAGCTCGGCGAATTCCTTGGCGAGCGCCTTATAGCCTTCACCCGACGTGTTCGCCATCAGGCGGCCGAGCTCGTCGCGTCGGTTCAGGATCCCGTCGAGCTTGCCCTCGAAGCCCGATCTTTTGTCGGCGGCCATGGTCAGGTCAGCGATCCCCTCAACGCTCCTGGTCGTGCCGACCATGTGGCCTGAGCGACGCCGTCATACAAGGACGTGCTCCGGGAGCCGTTCCCGCGCGACCTCCTCCTGCTCGCCCCGATCGAGATCGCGCAGCACGACCGTGCCCCTGGCCAGCTCATCCTCGCCGAGCAGGATGGCGAAGCGGGCCCGCCGTTGCACGGCGCGCTTGAGGCGCTGGCCGACCTTGCCGCGAAAGTCCATCTCCACGGTCGCGCCGGCGGAGCGCAGCTCATCCGCAAGGCGGAGCGCCTCGACCTCGGTTCGATCGCCAACCGGAACCACCGCGATCGGGCGTGGCAGCGGCGGTGTCTCATCGAGCAGCATGGCGAGGCGCTCCACTCCCGCCGCCCAGCCGGTGCCGGGCGTGTCCGGGCCGCCCATGGTCGCAACCAGGCCGTCGTAGCGGCCGCCCGCGAGCACCGCACCCTGGGCGCCGAGCTGCGACGTCGTGAACTCGAAGGCGGTGTGGGTGTAGTAATCGAGGCCGCGCACCAGGCGCGGGTTGATCTCGTACGCGATGCCGAGCGTCTCGAGCCCGGCGAGCACCCGGTCGAAGAAGGCGCGCGAGGGGTCGTTCAGGCTTTCACTGAGCACCGGTGCATCCTTCAGGATCGTCCGGTCGCCCGGATCCTTGCTGTCGAGGATCCGGAGCGGATTGCGCTCGAGGCGAAGCCGGCTGTCCTCGGAGAGCCGCTCGCGCCAGGCCTGGAGGTAATCGACCAGCCGGTCGCGGTAGGCGCGCCGGCTCTCGGGGTCGCCCAGCGTGTTCAACTCGAGCGTCACCCTGGCGCCAAGCCCGAGCGCCTCGAGGATGCGCCGGCCGACCGCGATCACCTCGACGTCGGCCTCGGGCTCGGCCGCGCCCAGAACCTCGACGTCGATCTGGTGGAACTGCCTGAGCCGCCCCTTCTGCGGCCGCTCGTAGCGAAATACCGGGCCGCTCATGAACAGCCGGATCGGCAGGCTTTGGCCGAGCGCGCCCGAGATCAGCGCCCGCGCGACCCCGGCGGTGAACTCGGGCCGGAGCGTGATCCGCTCGCCGCCCCGGTCCTCGAAGGTGTACATCTCCTTGGTGACGATGTCGGAGGTCT
>JBKPDM010000259.1:0-4480 GCA_046727895.1 Pseudomonadota bacterium
AGTCGCAACCGCGACACCGCCTGGTTTTCGATGCTCGATCGCGAGTGGCCGGCCATTCGCGGCGCCTTCAAGCGCTGGCTGGCCGCCGGCAATTTCGATGCCGCCGGCCGGCAGCGGAGCTCGCTCAGCGCCCTGATCGAAGCCCGCTGAGCGGGCTCCGGTGGCCGTCACGCTCTCGGCCCGGACTCGCCAGTACCGCCAGAGCGTCACTCCTGCATAACCGATCGCGATCTGCAGGGCGCTCGCCACGAAGCGCTCGAACAGCAGGCTCGCAAAGCGGTAGCCGGGGTCGAGGAGGGTTGCGGCCACTTCCATGAACAGCCAGAGGTTGATCACAATCAGCAGGGCGTGAACCTTGCTCCGGATCAGGAGAGCGAGCGCCACGGCCACCAAGAGCGGCCCGAGGCTGGCGGTCAACCCCACGACATCGGCAGCGAACTCCATCAGGCGCGCGTCCATCAGCCACCTCCTTCGCAGCGCTGGCTCTATCTTCTCGCGCTCTGGTTGAGCATGATAACCTTCAATTGAAAAACGGCAAGATAATTTGACGCCCAGTGGACGAGCCAGGCGCGCGCCCGACGCCTTCGGCGCGGCCCGGTGCAGCCCTTGTCACCGCCAGGGCAGTCTGACAGGCTGGCGCGGTGACGTGCGGGGTTCGGCTTATAAGCGTGGAGGCGAGGAGCTATGGAGGTACGCGCCGCAGTAGCCCACAAGGCGGGCCAGCCGCTTTCGATCGAGACCGTGCGGCTCGAGGGACCGAAGGCAGGCGAGGTGCTGGTCGAGATCAAGGCGACCGGGGTCTGCCACACCGACGAGTTCACCCTCTCGGGCGCCGATCCCGAGGGTCTGTTCCCGACCATCCTGGGACACGAGGGTGCTGGCGTGGTGGTCGAGGTCGGCGCCGGGGTCACTTCGGTCAGGAAGGGCGATCACGTCATCCCGCTCTACACGCCCGAATGCCGCCAGTGCGAGTATTGCCTCAGCCAGAAGACCAATCTCTGCCAGGCGATCCGGGTGACGCAGGGCCAAGGGGTGATGCCCGACGGCACCTCGCGCTTCTCCCAGGGCGGCGAGAAGATCTATCACTACATGGGCACGTCGACCTTCGCGAACTACACCGTCCTGCCGGAGATCGCGGTCGCCAGGATCCGCAAGGACGCGCCCTTCGACAAGGTCTGCTACATCGGCTGCGGCGTCACCACAGGCATTGGTGCCGTGCTCAACACCGCCAAGGTCGAGGCGGGCGCGAACGTCGTCGTGTTCGGCCTCGGCGGCATCGGCCTGAACGTGATCCAGGGCGCCCGGCTCGCGGCTGCGGACATGATCGTGGGCGTCGACACGAACCCCGCCAAGAGCAATCTCGCCCACAAGTTCGGCATGACCCACTTCGTCAACCCGAAGGAGGTCAAGGGCGACCTCGTGCCTTATCTGGTCGAGCTGACCAAGGGCGGCGCCGACTACAGCTTCGAGTGCATCGGCAACGTCCAGACGATGCGCCAGGCGCTCGAGTGCTGCCACAAGGGCTGGGGCACCTCGGTGATCATCGGCGTGGCGCCGGCCGGTGCCGAGATCAGCACGCGGCCCTTCCAGCTGGTCACCGGGCGGGTCTGGAAGGGCACCGCCTTCGGCGGCGCCCGCGGCCGCACCGACGTGCCCAGGATCGTCGACTGGTACATGGACGGCAAGATCAACATCGACGACCTGATCACCCACACCATGCCGCTCGAGCGGATCAACGAGGCCTTCGATCTGATGCACGAGGGCAAGTCGATCCGCAGCGTGATCCTCTACTAGAAACACCCGCGCGCGGGCGGGGCCCGCCCTCGCCCGCCGCCTATTCCAAGCGAGGCGACCATGACCTTGACCACGCTCAGGCAGCACCGCTGCTTCGGCGGCATCCAGGGTGTCTACAGTCACGAGTCGCGCGAGACCGGCTGCCGCATGGAGTTCGCGGTGTACCGCCCGGCGCAGGCGGAGCGGGGGCCGCGACCGGTGCTCTACTGGCTCTCGGGGCTGACCTGCACCTGGGCCAACTTCACCGAAAAGGCGGGCGCCCAGCGCTACGCCGCCGAGCACGGCCTCGTGCTCGTGGCCCCGGACACCAGCCCGCGTGACGTCGACCTGCCGGGCGAGGACGACGCCTACGACTTCGGCTCGGGCGCCGGCTTCTATGTCGACGCGACCGAGCAGCCCTGGTCGCGCCACTACCGAATGTACAGCTACGTGACCGCAGAGTTGCCCTGGCTGATCGAGGCGAACTTCGCCATCGATCCCAATCGCCAGGGCATCTTCGGCCACTCCATGGGCGGCCACGGCGCCCTGATCTGCGCGCTTAGGAACCCCGGTCGCTACAGGTCGCTCTCGGCCTTCGCGCCGATCTGCTCGCCGAGCCGATGTCCCTGGGGCGAGAAGGCGCTCACCGGCTATCTGGGCAGCGATCGGGCCGCCTGGCAGGACTACGACGCAACCCTGCTCGCGGCGCGCTCCGACTGGAGCGAGGAGGTGCTGATCGATCAGGGGACCAGCGACGAGTTCCTGCACGAGCAGCTGAAGCCGCATCTGCTGCAGGCGGCCTTCGCACAGGCGGGCTTCCCGCTCACGCTGCGCTACCAGGCCGGCTACGACCACAGCTACTACTTCATGGCCAGCTTCATGGCCGACCACCTCGCCCACCACGCCCGGATCTTGAAGGCATAACATACGAGCTCACAACCCCTCGGCCCCGCTCGGCCGAGTGGCAAGACGCCGAGCAGCGACCGGCTTGCGATCCAGAGCACAGCCGCGCAAGGCCGCCCGAACGGCCGGATCTAGCCAAATCCGGAATGCCTCGACCACCGGAACCAGAATGCGCAGAAACACCTGCTTGGGTCGCACAAACCCCACGCGCGTGATATGCTGTCCGGCTACCAAGCAGTTTCGGCCAGAGGTTCCTGAACAAAATGCCTCCGCGTACGCAGTACACCAAGAGCGGCAACGTATCGATTGCATACCAGGTGTTGGGTGACGGGCCGATTGATCTCGTCTATGCGCAAGGCTGGATCAGCAATGTGGAGTATGCCTGGGAGAATCCGGACTACGCGCGGTTCTTGATGCGACTCGGCACGTTCTCGCGCTCCATACGTTTTGACAGACGCGGTATGGGTCTATCCGACCGCGACGTGCAGTCTTTGACCCTCGAGGAACGGGTGGATGACATTCGGGCCGTGATGGATGCCGTGGGATCGGAGAGGGCTGCGCTCTTGGGTGTTTCCGAAGGCGGATATATGTCGGTGATGTTCGCCGCAACTCATCCCGAGCGGGCGGCCGCGCTTGTACTTTGCGGATGTTACGCGAAGGGCGGTTACGCCCCGGATTATCGATGGGGGTTAACGGCCAAACAGCATCAGGAGAAGTGGATCGACGAGCTGGAAAGGAGCTGGGGTGGTCCATTCGATCTCGAACATGGCGCGCCCAGCGTAGCCAACGATGAGGCTGCTCGTTCCTGGTTCGGAGCTTATCTCCGATACTCGGCGAGCCTATCCGCCACCAAGGCGCTGGCGTATCAGGACCATGCGGTGGATTTCCGCGAGCTGCTGCCGGCAGTTCGGGTTCCAACCTTGGTGCTTCACAGAACGGGAGATTAGTGGGTGAGTCTTGCCCAAGGCCGGTATCTCCCTGAGCGCATTCCCGGTGCCAAGCTGGTCGAGCTCCCCGGCGAGGACCACATTCCATGGTGGGGCGACCAGGAGCGGTTGATCGGGGAAATCCAGGCATTTTTGACCGGCGCACGAGCCATTCCGCCTACGGACCGGGTCCTGTTGACCGTGTTGGTGACGGATATTGTCGGTTCGACCGAGAAAGCCGCTTCGATGGGAGATTTGAAATGGAAGGGTCTCCTGCAATCGCACGATGCGGCCGTGCGGCGAGAGCTGAAGAATTTCGATGGTCAGGAGATCAACGCGACAGGGGATGGATTCATTCTGTCCTTCACCGGCCCGTCGCGAGCTATTCAATGCGCACAGGCCATCAGGCAGGATTTAGAGCGCCTTGGCCTCGGCATGCGTGCGGGTCTGCACACCGGCGAATGCGAGAGGCGCGGAAGCGATCTGAGTGGCCTTGCCGTGAATCTCGCTTCGCGCATCTCTAGCAAAGCCTCATCAAACAGCATTCTCGTGTCCAGTACGGTGAAAGATCTCGTTGTGGGCTCCGGGATCTCATTCAATGACGAGGGCATGCATTCGCTGAAAGGTATCCCTGGCGAATGGTCCCTGTTCAGCGTGGTTCAATAGACGGTGGTCTACCGACGGTTCAATGTCGGGTCTAATTATTCTGCACTGGGTCACGACCGGCCGATCGAAGGGCACGGATAGCCGATCAGCTGCCGTGGCCTTACACCGATCTTCGACAGTGCGCGCCGGAATTGGAGCGCTTTTGGAGGCTAAGTAATTGATTTTGTTGGGGCGGGTTTCGACTTCCGAATGGAGTGTAGTGCTAAATAATT
>JBKPDM010000260.1:0-14391 GCA_046727895.1 Pseudomonadota bacterium
AATCTCGATCAGATCGCGGCCGATCGCGTGGTAGGGTTGCCCATTTTGGGACGCATAGCCGACCCGGACCACCGAGCCGTCGTCCAGACGCACCTGCCCGGAGCCCTGGATCTGCAGGAAGAACCGGTCGATCGGATCGTCGACCCAGAGCAGCTCCAGCCCGCGCCCGGTCAGCGCCCCGCGGTCGATCTCGGCGCGCGAGTAGTAGGGAACGAACTGACCTTCCGTAATGCGGCCGTAGATGGCGAAGCCGGCCAGCTGCGGATTGAACCGGCCGAGGTCGATGCGGAGCAGATCGTCGGGTGGCCCGTAGAGGGGCAGCACGTAGGGCGGCTTGCGGCTGCGCGAGCCGTACAGAACCGGTTCGTAATAGCCGGTAAACAGCCCCTCGGGATTGCCGCCGTCGCGCACTTCGAAGGGTTGGAACCAGGTCTCGAAAAAGCGCCGCGCGCCTGTGGCCGAGCCCGGATCGGCTACTTGTTCGGCAGCCCGGCAGGTCTCGAGCCAGTCGGCGACCCGACCGAGGCCGGGCTCCGGCCCCATCGGGTTGTCGCCGTCGCGGTTCGCCAGGGCCCCGCAGGAGCGCCGGAACGCGGCCAGTGCCTGGCTCGGGTCGTCATCACGCCAGCCATCGAGCTGATCGAAAGTGAGCGGTCGCAGCTCGAACTTGGGCTCCGGCGGCGTCGGCGGGACGCGCGCCGGTGGCACGGCGGCGCAAGCCGTCAGCGCCAGAACGAACAGCAGCGAAACCAGGCGCCCAGCCGGCGGCCAGACCAGACTGCGCATCAATTCGGCGTGCTGGTTTCGATCAGGGTCCAGTTGGGATCAGCGCTGCGGGTGTCGCGCTCAAAGGTCCAGATGTCGACAACGTCCTCGGCCGTGCCCGGGTCGCCCTCGAGCACATGACCTTCGGCGTCGCGCACCACATTCACCTGCTCGCTGGTAAAGCGCACCACGACGCGGGCGAGCGCGTCCTGCATCCCGGCCTCGATCACATCGCTCTTCCGGATCCCGATCAGCTGGCTCTCGAGGGTCTGGCCCGCCGCCCGCCGCTGCTCGATGGCGCTGGAGAAACGGGCCAGGACTGCATCGGCCAGCAACGGCTGGAGCGCATCCTTGTCACCCGCGCTGTACGCCTCGACGATCGTCTCGAAGGCAGCGCGGGCGCCATGCAGGAACTCCTCCAGGTCGAAGCGCCGGTCAGCCAGCCGGATCTGGGTCAGCCCCGCCTTGAGACTGTCGCCGCCGAGGTCGGCGATGCGAGGATCCGTTTCCGCGGCCGCGCCCGTCCGGTCAGGGAGCGCGACCACATTATCGTTGGCGCCATTGCTGCGCGCGCCGCCGAGCCCGCCAAAGCGCCGCCGCTCGTGGCCGGTGCGCCGGCCCAGGACGCTTCGCAGCCGCAATGCGATGAACGCCGCAACCATGGCGAAAAAGAGGATATCGATGTAGGCAAAGCCGTCAGACATTCCGGCTCCATCGACGCCCGGGTTGCAGCGGCGGGCGATTTCGCAGATGGTGCCCGCAGGAGCAGCTGGCGCAAGCTAAGAACAGGACCTTAAACAATCATATAATGCGGAGTTCCGAAAGACAAACCATCCGCCGCCGTTTCCGGCTTGGGCCGGTCCTGCTGGTGGCGTTCATCGTCGTCCCGCTGGCCGAGATCGCGGTCCTGATCAAGGTCGGCAGCTGGATCGGCCTGGCGCCTACCCTGGCGCTGATCATCCTGTCGGCGGTCGTCGGCACCTGGATGCTACGCCGCCAGGGCTTCAGCGTGCTGATCCGGGCCCAGCGCCAGCTGGAGCAGGGCGAGCTGCCTGTGGCCGAAGTGTTCGAGGGCCTCTGTCTGGTGCTCGCCGGAGCACTGCTGCTGACCCCAGGCTTCATCACCGATGCGCTCGGTGCGCTGCTCCTGATCCCGCCGGTGCGCGCGTTCCTGTATCGGCAGGTCGGCCACTATCTCGAGCGACATGTCGTCGGCCAACCTCAAGCGCGGCGGCCGGAGCCGGATGACGCCCCGCCCGTCATCGACGCCGAGTACGAGGAGCTGGATGCGCACGAGATGCCGCCGCCGCGCGGCGGTTGGAGCCGGCCGCGATGATATTGATTCGTCACGCCGAATCGGAGTGGAACCACCACTTCTCACGCACCCGGATCGATCCGGGCATCGCGGATCCGGCGCTCACCGAGATCGGTCGTCGCCAGGCGGAGCAGCTGATCGAGCGGCTCGCCGAGGCGGGCATTGGGCGCCTGGTGGCGAGCCCCTATCGGCGCACCCTCGAGACCGCCACCATCGTGGCGCGGGCGCTCGATCTCACGATCACGGTCGAACCGCTGATCCGCGAGCGTTGCGTGTTCTCGTGCGATCTCGGCACGCCGCGCAGCCGGCTGACCGAGCTTTGGCCCCATCTGGATTTCGCCCATCTGGAGGAGCTTTGGTGGGGCCGGCTTGAGGAGAGCGAGTCCAGCCTGGCGCGACGTTGCGTCGCGTTTCAGACGAAGACCGAGCGGCTTCTGGATCGCTCTCAGGTCGCGGTGATCACCCACTGGGGTGTAATTCGGGCGCTGACCGGCCAGGAGGTCACGAACGCCGCCATGGTCCGGCTGGATTGAGCCCGCATTCCGGCCCGGTATCACTCAGGTCCCTGGTCGACCTGAAGCCGCTGTCTTCTAGACCCGCGATTCCCTGAACCCACTGCCCAAGGAAGCACGCATCCATGGCCGAAGCTCCACAGACGCCGCCGAGCGGCGCCAATCAGACCAATCCACCGCGCCTGATGATCCAGTCACAGTACGTCAAGGACCTTTCGTTCGAGAACCCGCGTGCGCCAAGCGGTCTCGAGCCCGGCCAGGTGCGGCCGGAGATCCAGGTGCGGGTCGACGTACGCGCCCAGACCCTGGCAGCGGATCGCTACGAGGTGGAACTCCAGCTGCACGTCGAAGCGAAGGCCGGCGCCGAGATGGCCTTCGTGCTCGAGCTGTCTTACGGCGGCCTGTTCGTGCTGCTCAACATCCCGCCGGAGAGCCTGCAGCCGATCCTCTTGATCGAATGCCCGCGCCTGCTGTTCCCGTTCGCCCGGCGGATCATCGCCGATGCGACCCGCGACGGTGGCTTTCCGCCGCTGATGATCGATCCGATCGACTTCGTGAGCCTGTACCGGCGCCGGCAACAGCAGACGCAAGCCGAGGCTCAGGGCCAGCCGGTGTCCAGTCCGATCGTCGGCGGGGACGGCTCGTCGGTCTGAGAGCGGGTTCAGTCGGCCTGCGCGGCGCGCAGCGGCGCGGACGGCGGCTGGGCGACGCCCAGCGCGGGCAACACGTCCTCGACCCGCTCGACGATGCGATAGAGGGTGCGAGCGCTCGGCGCGGCGAATTTCTGCTCGATGACCCGATCGACCAGCGCGATCAGCGGATCCCAGTAACCGCCGAGATTGACCACCACGATCGGCTTGCCGTGATAGCCGAGCTGACGAAGGGTGACGACGTCGAGCAGTTCGTCCAGGGTGCCGAGGCCACCCGGCAGAATGACGAAGGCATCGGCGCGATCGATCATCTGCTGCTTGCGCTCGAACATGTCCCTGGTGACGACCAGATCGGTGATCGCGCGATGACCGACCTCACGCTCGAGCAGCCGCGTGGGGATCAACCCGATGACCTCGCCGCCGGCGGCCATGGCCGCGTCGGCCACTGCGCCCATGAGGCCGACGTGACCGCCGCCATAGATCAGCCGGAGCTTGGCTGCGCCCGCGAGCTCGCCGAATTGTGCCGCCGCGGCGCGAAACCGCGTATCGGCGCCATATTGCGAGCCACAAAAGACGCAGACGCTGATCGCCATCAAGGTCTCCAGGAGCTGAACCTCGCACAGTCTGCGGTCTTCGCTCCTCGGGTTCAAGGCGGACCGATCGCCGCCCGGCGCACCGGAGGGTTGGCTCAGGGTCGGTGGAGGGCGACACCGCCGGCTGAATCTCGGCTTGGGCGACGTTGCGAGGCCCGCGCGGATCGCTTGGCAACGCCTCCAACCCGTCTTATTTTGTTCGCTTAAGGTTGAGCAAATGTTCACGGCTATGGCACGTCGTCCGTTGGTCTGGCTGCTCGCAGCGCTGGTTGTGCTGGGTGCGGGCTGGTTCGCTTACCAGTACCGTCGCGGCGCGGTCGAGCCACCGAGCGCCGGTGCGCCTGAAGCCAGTCAAGCGGCAACGGAGCAGCGGCCGCCGGCGCAACCGCAGGCCTCGACGATGGCCGAGCCGGCGGCGCCCGCCCCGCCACCGGCGGCGCCCAAGGCCATTGCTGAGCCTCCGACTGCGGCGGCCTCAGCCGGACCCGGCGAACCCACGGGAACGGAGCCGCCTGCCCCTGGCGAGCCTGGCGCAACCGGCGTTGCTCCAGGCGGAGCGGGCGTCGCCGCGCTGGGCGAGCGAAGCGCCGAGCTGCCGCCGGGCGGCGTCCAATGGCCGCATCTGAGAGAGCTCGCACCGGGCGCTGGTCCGCCAAGGCTCGGGACGGAACCGCCTATGCGCCTGCCTGCGCCGGCCCAGACTCCGGAGACTGCCGCCGTGCCAGAGCAAGGTGGTGCCGCCGTCTCCGAAGAGCAGGGCAAGAAGGTCGAGCCCCCGCCCGTTGCGTCCGCCCAATCGCGGGTGGCCGACACCATCCGGCGCGCCCTGGCGGCGATTCTCGGGGGCCCCGCCAAGGAACCGGATACCCGCTTGGGCACCGCGGTCGAACCGTCGAAGCCGAGCGGGCCTGAAGCGGCCCGGAGCGCCACTGGCGTCGAGCCGTCGACCGGGGCGGCATCGCCGAGCTTCGACATCGTGCGCGTCGCACCCGGTGGCGGGGCCGTGATCGCCGGGCGGGCCGAGCCGGGCGCCGAGGTCGAAGTGCGGGCCGGTGATCGGGTGATCGACCGTGTGCAGGCGAGCCGAAGAGGCGAATGGGTGTCGACGCCGGTCGAGCCGCTGGCGCCGGGCGCGCAGGAGCTCACCCTGGCGGCGCGGCGCGCGGGCGCGCAGGCGGTCGAATCCGAACAGGCGGTCGTGGTGGCGGTGCCCGAGTCACGGCCGCCGCAGCAGCCCGGGGTCGCGGAGGCGCAAGCACCCGCCGAGCCGGTGGCCGTGTTGCTGCCCAAGGATTCGCGCGGCCAGGGCCGGATTCTCCAGGCCCCCGGGCGGATCAGCAGCGACGGCCGTCTCGCTCTCATGGTGGTCGACTACGACGAGTCCGGGCGGATCCGGTTGACCGGCGAAGCCCCGCCGGGCGCTCCGATCCGGCTCTACGTCGACAATCGGCCTGCCGGCGAAGTGGTGGCCGGTGAGAACGGACAGTGGAGCACCGTTCTCGAAGAGGAGCTCGGCCCCGGCGACTATACCCTTCGGCTCGACCAGCTCGATGCCACCGGCCATCCGGTGGCCCGCGTCGAGACGCCATTCACCCGGGTCAGCCAACCGCCGATCGAAGGCAAGATGCAGGTCGACTACATCATCGTCCAGCCGGGCAATTCCTTGTGGCGGATCGCGCGTCGCCTGTACGGCAAGGGCATCACCTACGTCCACATCTATGAGGCGAACCGGGCTCAGATCCGCGATCCGGACCTGATCTACCCTGGGCAGGTGTTCGAGATCCCAGCGGGGGTCGGCGCGGCAGGATGACGGCGGCCCCGAGGGCCGGCCGCGACGCGCGTCGGCTCAGACCACCTGCTGCGCCGGCTGACGGGTCAGGGCGTCGAAGTCGCTGATCAGCTGCCGGCTGATCTCACTGACCGCGAAGCGATGTTCGTCGACCTCGCGCACCGGCGTGACCTCGACCGCCGTGCCGGTGAGGAAAACCTCCTGAGCCCGCGCCAGCTCCTCCGGCTTGATGTGCCGCTCGATCACCTCGATGCCGCGCCCCCTGGCCAGCTCGATCACGGTCTGGCGCGTGATGCCGTTCAGGAAGCAGTCGGGGGTCGGCGTGTGCAGCTTGCCGTCGATCACAAGGAACAGATTGGCGCCGGTGCCCTCGGCCAGGTAGCCTCGATAGTCGAGCATCAAGGCATCGTCGTAACCCTTGGCTTCCGCCTGGTGCTTTGAGAGCGTGCAGATCATATAGAGCCCGGCCGCCTTGCTCTCGGTTGGCGCGGTGCTCGGCGAGGGTCGATCGTAGGGCGCCCGCGTCATCCGAATGCCCTTGAGCCGCGCTTCGGGTGTGAAATAGGCCGGCCAGGTCCAGGCGGCGATCGCGACGTGAATGCGGCACCTTTGCGCGGAGACGCCCATCATCTCGGCACCCCGCCACGCCAGCGGGCGAACGTAGCCGTCGCCGATGCCGTTGGCCGCGACCACCTGCTTGCAGGCCTGATCGATGGCCGCGACCTCGTAGGGCAGTGCGAAGCCGAGCACGCGCGCGGAATTGGCGAGGCGACGGCTGTGCTCGGTCAGCTTGAAGATTCGGCCGTCGTAAATGCGCTCACCCTCGAAGACACAGCTGGCGTAGTGCAAGGCGTGGGTCAATACGTGCACCTTCGCGTCCCGCCATGGCACCATGGTGCCGTCCATCCAGATGAAGCCGTCGCGGTCATCGTAAGGGACGAGGGACATCAGACGCTGCCTTTCCCCATTTGCTGTGCTAGATGGGAGCGCGTAGCATCGGGCGCCTATGAGTGTCAACGTGACCGAGCCGAAGGTTGTCCGGGGGCTATCGCTCGGCGCGCCCAACCCGCTGTTCCTGCGCGACGAGGAGCTGACCCGGGGGTTCGAGCTGCTGGATGCCGCGTACCGGGGGCTGATTGGCCAGCCGGCGCGGCTCCTCGCCGGCCTGCGTCTGGCGCGTAGCCATCAGCGCGTGCTGTACTTCGTCGGCCGCCACCCCGGCATCACGATGGTCGAGCTGCTCGACCACGTTCAGTTGAGCAAACAAAGTCTGTCCAGGCTGCTCAAGGAGCTGGTTGGCGAGGGGCTGATCACCAGGACGCCGAGCCAGCGGGACCGGCGCCAACGCCTGCTCGAGCTTACCGCGCAGGGCTACGGACTCGATGAGGAGTTGGGCGGACGGCTGCGCCGTCGCCTGGCGAACGCCTATCGCGCCGCCGGCGCCGAGGCCGTGGCCGGTCATCACAAGGTGCTCCTTGGTCTGCTCGACGAACGAGTCCGTCGGCAGAAATCGAGATCGAAGTGAGGTAAACGCGATGACGTTCGGGGTAGCGGGCGACCCCGCCCGGCATATTCTGGTGGTCGACGACGACGCGCGCTTGCGTCGCCTCTTGCAGCGTTACCTCACTGAGCACGGCTACCACGTGACGACCGCCGCGGACGCCGAGGATGCCAAGGCGTCGCTCAAGAACTTCGCTTTCGATCTGATGGTGCTGGACGTGATGCTGCCCGGTCAGGACGGGATCAGCCTGACGACCGAGCTGCGCGCCGTGGCCGACCTGCCGATCCTGCTGCTGACCGCGCTGGGTGAGACCGAGGACCGGGTCAATGGTCTCGCCGCCGGGGCCGATGACTATCTCGTCAAGCCGTTCGATCCGCGCGAGTTGCTGCTGCGGATTGCGACCATCCTGCGCCGCGCTCCACCCCCGCCCCCAATGCACCAGCCCTTGCGGTTTGGCCCGTTTACCTTCGATCCCGGGGGCCAGGAGCTGCGACGCGACGGGGACCGGGTTCACCTAACCGAGGCGGAGCTGTCGCTGCTCCAGATCCTGGCCGAGCAGCCGGGTCTTGCGGTCACCCGCAAGCAGCTTGGCCAGCGCAGTCGCATCAGCGGTTCGGACCGGGCGATCGACACGCAGATCGTGCGGCTCAGGCGCAAGCTCGAGGCCGATCCGCGCCGCCCCCGTTATCTGCTGACCAAGCGTGGCGAAGGATATGTTCTCCGGCCTGGTAATTGACCGACCCGCCGACGTCGCGAGCACCGTCGTGCGGTTGCCGCGGGTGGTGCCGCGCAGCCTGTTCAGCCGCGCGATCCTCATCGTGATCATGCCGCTGCTGATCCTGCAGGGGGTGTTGACGTACGTGTTCTACGAGCGCCATTGGGACAAGGTCACGCGCACGCTGGCGTTTGGCGTCGCGGGCGAAGTGGGGTTGTTGGTCGAGCTGCTGGAGGCGGCCAAGACGCCCGAGGAGCGCGCGCGGGTTCTCGATCTGGGCCGCCGGCACTTTCAATTCGCTTTATCGCTCGAGCCGGGGGCGGACCTGAAGGTGGCTGCCCAAGTCACCGGCCTGCTCCTGCCCGACCGCCTCGACGAGACGATGCATGAGCGCTTCAGCGAGGCGCTCGATCGTCCGTTTGCGATCGACACCCGCTCGGTCGATGTGCCGAACGAGCCAGGGCGGATCGCGGTCTATGTCCAGCTCAAGGACGGGCTGTTGCGGGTCCTCGCGCTGCGAAAGCGGGTCGATAGCAAGACCACCCGGACGTTCATCGGCTGGATGCTTGGGATATCGTTGCTTCTGCTCGCCCTTGCGGTCTATTTCATGACCCGCCAGGTGCGACCGATCCTGCGTCTCGCCTGGGCCGCCGACAATTTCGGCAAGGGACGCGATGTCGGCGACGTCCGGCTCGCCGGCCCGACCGAAGTCCGCCAGGCGGGCGCGGCCTTCAATCTCATGCGTCAGCGGATCCTCCGCCACATCGGCCAGCGGACCGAGATGCTGGCGGCGGTCTCGCACGATTTGCGCACGCCTCTCACCCGGATGCGGCTCGAGCTGGAAATGCTCGCGGGCGGTCAGCCGCAGGCGGGCGATCTGGAAGGCCTGCGCCACGACGTCGACGAGATGGTGAGCGTCGTCGACGGCTACCTGGCGTTCGCCCGCGGCGAGGGGCAGGAGGCGATCGTCCCGACCGACCTCGGCGAGCTGCTCGGCGAGGTCGCGGAGCGCACCAGCACCGAGAACACGCGCGTCGAAGTGGAACTGGAGACGCCGATCACTCTGGCGCTGCGGCCGATCGCGATTCGCCGCTGTTTCACCAATCTCATTCAGAACGCGCTGCGCTATGCCAGCTGGGTCGCCATTCGGGTAGCGACCAAGGGCGATCAGGTCTGGATCGCGATCGACGACAACGGGCCCGGCATTCCTGCGGACCAGCGCGGGGCGGTCTTCAAGGCGTTCTATCGCCTCGATCGATCGCGCAATCCGAGCACCGGCGGGGTCGGGCTGGGGCTCACCATCGCGCGCGATATCGTGCTCGGCCATGGCGGTGACATCGAGCTCACGAAGGCGCCCGAGGGCGGGCTGCGCGTGTTGATCCGGTTGCCCCGTTGAGCCGCCGGCGCCGCACCCGGGCGAGCCAGACTTGTCACCGTCGGGGCCGGCGCCCGTGACGTCATGACACCGCCTGCGCGATCCGTGCAGCATAGCGGCGCACCGCCGGTGGTTCTGGCGTCGGCGAGCGTGACCCGAGCCAGGCTGCTCAGCGCTGCCGGCATCGCGTTCGAGCAACGGCCGGCGGCAATCGACGAAAACGCGATCAAGCAGGCGCTGCGTGCCGAGGCGGTGCCGGCGGCCGACGCGGCGGTCGCCCTCGCCGAGCTCAAAGCCCGGCGGATCGCCGATCAGGCCCCGGCTGCGGCGATCGTGCTTGGCGCCGATCAGATCCTGAGCTGCGAGGGGCGCTGGTTCGACAAGCCACGCGATCTCGCTGAGGCGCGTGCGCAGCTGGAACAGCTGGCGGGGCGCCGGCACGAGCTCTC
This sequence comes from Pseudomonadota bacterium, assembly GCA_046727895.1. Classification (GTDB taxonomy): domain Bacteria; phylum Pseudomonadota; class Alphaproteobacteria; order Geminicoccales; family Geminicoccaceae; genus DATAOG01. Next base: position 9,665 of record JBKPDM010000260.1, read on the forward strand.
GACAGCGGTCGTGGCGTTTCGTGGTGGTGCCCGGGTCTGGCACCAGGTATCGATCGCGCGGCTCTGGCTGCGCCCCTGTTCGGCCGCGTTCCTCGAACGCTATCTGGAGGCGCTCGGCGAGCAGGCGCTCGCTTCGGTCGGCGCCTACCAGATCGAGGGCCTCGGCGCGCAGCTGTTCGCGCGCATCGAGGGCGACCACTTCGCGATCCTCGGCCTGCCGCTGCTCGAGCTGCTGGAGTTCCTGCGTGACCAGGGAGCCCTGCTGCGATGAGCTGGGACGGCTATCTCACCGGCCGGACCAGGCTCGCCGGGGTCATGGGCTGGCCGGTCGGCCATTCGCTCTCGCCGCGCCTTCACGGCCACTGGCTGCGCCGCCATCAGATCGACGGCGCTTACGTCCCGTTGGCCGTGACGCCGGATCGCCTGAGGCAGGCGCTGCGGGCGCTGCCGGCCCTCGGCTTTCGAGGCTGCAATCTGACGCTTCCGCACAAGGAGGCGGCGCTCACGCTGGTCGATCGCGCCAGCCCGCTCGCAGAGCGGATCGGTGCCGTCAACACGGTCGTGGTCGAGCCCGAGGGCCTGCTGATCGGCGACAACACGGACGGCTTCGGCTTCATGGCCAACCTCGCGGCCGGTTATCCCGTTTGGCACGCTGACGCCGGCCCGGCGGTGCTGCTCGGCGCCGGCGGCGCAGCGCGCGCGATTGCGGTCGCTCTGCTCGACGCCGGGGTGCCCGAGCTGCGGCTGCTCAATCGGACGCCGGATCGGGCGGGCGAGCTTGCCCGCCATCTGGACGGCCCGATCCGGGTGATGTCTTGGGCCGAGCGCGCGACGGCCCTCGAGGGAGCGGTCCTGCTGGTCAACACCACCAGCCTCGGCATGGCCGGCCAGCCGCCGCTCGTGCTCGCGCTCGACGCGCTGCCCCGTTCGGCGATCGTCACCGATGTCGTTTACACGCCCTTGATCACCGCGCTGCTCGCGGTCGCACGGGCCCGCGGCCACCCGGCGGTCGACGGCCTCGGCATGCTGCTCCACCAGGCCCGCCCCGGCTTTCGGGCATGGTTCGGCATCGACCCCGAGGTCGACGACGAACTGCGCGCCGCCGTGCTCGCCGGCGCCGGCGGCTGAGCCATGTTCGTGCTCGGCCTGACTGGCTCGATCGCGATGGGCAAGTCGACCGCGAGCCAGACCTTCCGGGCATTCGGTGTGCCGGTGTTCGATGCCGATGCCGCCGTCCACCGGCTGCTCGGGCCGGGCGGTGTCGCGGTCGGACCGGTCGGCGAGGCATTTCCCGACTGCCGCAATGGTGCAGCGATCGATCGCCGCGAACTCGGTCGGCGCGTGTTCGGCGACCCCGTAGCGCTCGCCAGGCTGGAGGCGATCCTCCATCCTCTGGTCCGTACGGCCGAGCGGCATTTCCTGACGCGCTCCGCCGCGGCACGCCAACCGCTTGCGGTGCTCGACATCCCGCTGCTCTTCGAAACCGGAGGCGAACGGCTGGTGGATGCCGTCGCAGTGGTGAGCGCGCCGGAATTTCTGCAAGCCCAGCGGGTGCTCCGACGGCTCGGCATGTCGAGCGATCGTCTGGCCGCGATCCGTGCCCGCCAGCTGGCCGATACCGAGAAGCGCCGCCGCGCTGATTTTGTCATTCCCACCGGGCTGAGCCGGCGTCAGGCGACGCGTGCGATCGGGCGGATCATCGATGCGGTGCGCGGACGTCCGGGCCGGGTCTGGCCGGGGCGATGGCCGCTCGAGCCGGAGGGTCGGTGGTACCGAGCAGCAGCCCAGGCTGCGCCTCGCAGCCGGCCGCTGAGCCGCCGCCAGCCACACTCGTCGCTGCCGACAAGGGGAGCCTGATGCGCGAGATCGTGCTCGACACCGAAACGACGGGGCTGGAGCCATCGGATGGCCACCGGGTGGTCGAGATCGGCGCGCTCGAGCTGATCAACCACGTGCCAACCGGCCGGGTGTTCCATGCGTATCTCAATCCGGAACGCGACATGCCGGTCGATGCGCAGCAGGTGCACGGCCTGACCTCCGCTTTTCTGTCCGAGCAGCCGGTGTTCGCCGAGGTGGTCGAGGAGTTCCTGGCCTTTCTCGACTCCGACCGCGACGCCCAGGCCGTGCCGGTCAAGCTGGTCATTCATAACGCCGGTTTCGACATCGCGTTTCTGAACAGCGAGCTTGCCCGCCTCGGTCAGGTGCCGATCAACCACGGCCGGGGCGTGGTCGATACGTTGCAGCTCGCCCGCCAGCGCTTTCCAGGGGCGCCCAACAGCCTCGAGGCGCTCTGCCGGCGCTTCAACGTCGACGCGGTGGCGCGCACCAAGCACGGCGCGCTGCTCGACGCCGAACTGCTCGCCGATGTCTATCTCGGCCTGATCGGCGGCCGCCAACCGGATCTCGGCCTGTTGGTCGCGCGCGCTCGTGGGCCCCTAGTCCGCGCCCGCGAGCGGGTGCCGAGACCGGCGCGGCCGCACGCGCCGACCTCGGATGAGCTGGCCGCGCACGCCGCCTTCCTCGAGCGGCTCCAGAATCCGATCTGGCTGACGTGAGAGAGGTGGCGCCTTGGCCGCGCCGCGTCCTGGCGCCGAGCGCCGCCCTCGGGTACAACCGCCGCAGCCTCGACCATTAGCGGGAGGGAGGAAACATGGCGAAGATCAAGGTGGCAAAGCCGATCGTCGAGATCGACGGCGACGAGATGACCCGGATCATCTGGCGGATGATCAAGGACCAGCTGATCTTGCCCCACCTCGAGCTTCGCACGCTCTACTTCGACCTGTCGATCGAGAACCGTGACGCTACCGACGATCAGGTCACGGTTGAGGCGGCCGAGGCGATCAAGGCCAACAACGTTGGCGTGAAGTGCGCGACCATCACGCCCGACGAAGCCCGGGTGAAGGAGTTCGGTCTCAAGCAGATGTGGCGCTCGCCCAACGGCACGATCCGCAACATCCTCGGCGGCACGGTGTTTCGCGAGCCGATCATCTGCAAGAACGTACCGCGGCTGGTCCCGGGCTGGACCGAGCCGATCGTGATCGGCCGGCACGCCTTCGGCGATCAGTACCGGGCGACCGATTTCCGGGTGCCGGGAGCCGGCACCCTCACCATGACCTTCACGCCGGACGACGGCTCTGCGCCGCAGAAGTTCGAGGTGTTCCATTTCCCGGACGGCGGCGTCGCGCTTGGCATGTACAACCTCGACGGCTCGATCCGCGATTTCGCCCGCGCGAGCTTCAACTACGGCCTGACACGCGGCCTGCCGGTCTACCTCTCGACCAAGAACACCATTCTCAAAGCCTACGACGGCCGCTTCAAGGACCTGTTCCAGGAGGTCTTCGAGGCCGAGTTCAGCTCGAAGTTCAAGGCCAAAGGCCTGACCTACGAGCATCGGCTGATCGACGACATGGTGGCCGCGGCGCTGAAATGGAGCGGTGGCTTCCTCTGGGCCTGCAAGAATTACGACGGCGACGTGCAGAGCGACACCGTGGCTCAGGGGTTCGGCTCGCTCGGCCTGATGACCTCGGTCCTGATGACGCCGGACGGCAAGACGGTCGAGGCCGAGGCCGCGCATGGCACGGTGACGCGTCACTACCGCCAGTATCAACAGGGCAAGGCGACCTCGACCAACCCGATCGCCTCGATCTTCGCCTGGACCCGGGCGCTGACCTATCGGGCCAGGATCGACGGCACGCCGGAGGTCGAAGACTTTGCCACGACGCTCGAGCGGATCTGCGTCGACACGGTGGAAAGCGGCCGGATGACCAAAGATCTGGCCCTCCTGATCGGCCCCGATCAGCCGTGGCTCACGACCGAGCAGTTCCTGGGCGCGCTTGAAACGGGGCTGCGCGCCGCGCTTCCGGGGACAGTCCGGACTCCGTAAGGCCTTGTTTTTTCAGGATTCGACCGGCACGCCAGCGAGTCTGGCGCCACGGCACCAATCGCGCGCCCATCGACCGGCATCATCTTGATCCGAACGTAGACTTTCCGCCTTCCAACGATCTGGGGACGGCCAGCGTGGGCCCGCGGGCGGGCACGCGTTGCGTTTGGTAGAATTTCTATCGCCTCAGATCGCTTTTTTTGTGGACTCGATCCATCGGTCAGGGGTAGGTTCAGATGAAAGTTTAGCCGCGGTGCCTAACAGGATCAAATCAATCAATTTTCTACAAAAGGTAGGGATGAAGCGCGACGAGGCAGTGCGGAACGGTTCCGGGACGGATCGGCGGGGGTTCCCGCGGTCCGGCCCGGCGCTGCTGCGCGCTCGCCGCTCAGAGGATAAATTTCGAGAGATCAGCGCCCTCGAGCAGGTGGCCGACATTGTCGCGGACGTAGCCGGGGTCGATCACCAGCGCTTCGCCCGCCCGATCGGAGGCGGTGTAGCTAATCTCCTCGACCAAGCGCTCCATCACGGTGTGCAGGCGGCGGGCGCCGATGTTCTCGACCTGCTCGTTGATCTGGGCAGCGAGGCGCGCGATCTCGGTGATCGCCGCGTCGGTGAACTCGAGCCTCACCCCTTCGGTCGCGAGCAGAGCGACGTACTGCTTCACCAGGCTCGCCTCGGGCTCGACCAGGATGCGGGCGAGATCCTCGCGGGTGAGCGGGTTGAGCTCGACCCGGATCGGCAGCCGGCCCTGCAGCTCGGGCAAGAGATCCGAGGGCTTGCTGTTGTGGAAGGCGCCGCTCGCGATGAACAGGATGTGCTCGGTGCGCACCGCGCCGTGCTTGGT
>JBKPDM010000261.1:0-12829 GCA_046727895.1 Pseudomonadota bacterium
GCCTCGTTCAGGAGACCCGCCTGGCCTCGCCATACCCCAAGTGCGCCGCTAGTATCCCCAGCGCGGCGATCAGGATGCCCTGCGCCTGCTCCTGTCGCACCGGCCGGCCTCCCCAACCTTGTCGCATCGCCCACTCGCGTACGCTGTATTGCTGACCGATCACGCACGACCTTGCATCGGCTGCGCCAGGTCCTCACGCTGATGCCCGCGGCGGTGAGCGCGGGGCGCGATTGGTGCAGCGGGTCCATCCGGCAACCCTTCTCTTTGCGGCGCGCGCCTTGCGCGACTTCGGGGACGGTGGCGGATCGCAGGCCATCAATCAGTTCGCGATCCTACCTTCCCGTATCAGGCCATGACGCTATAGATTCGTACTGGCAAGGGCAGTCTGTGGACCTCGGACTGCCGTGCCATCGGGCATACCGGCACGCCAGCCAAGCCTCAAACAGCTGACGTGATCACGAGAGTGTCGTCGAAACAGACCCGAACTTCCCGTTACCCCTTGACTGCGGCATGGCTAGAGCGCCCGGGCATGCGTAAGCTTCCTTGAACCTGTCGGCGGCTATCCCGGGCAAACGCGTCACTCCCTCGAGCGCCCTTCCCGCCTCGGGGTTGCAGGACCTATGAGGTGCGCTATGACCAGCGGTGGGGACACAGCATGACGAAGGTTCCGTTCGGACGGCGGGGGCTGCGGGTTCTGGCGAGCCTGCTTGTGGCCGCGGCCGCGCTCGCCGTGCTGGTCCCGCGCGATGTCCCCGACCCCGAGCTGGCGCTGCAGAGCGCAGTCGCGAACGCGCTGGCGACAGGCGCCGATGATCGCCTGCTCGAGGCGGCGCTCGCGCTGTATCCCGAACGCGCGCCGGCAATCGTCATCACCTATGGCCATCTAGATCTGTTCCGGGAGCAGCTCGCCCGCTTCGGCCCCCAGGTGGTACCGATCGTTGCCGCCTATCAGGGCTCGCTCACCACCGCCGACGCGCTGCAGCTCGCGGGGCAAGCCTGGCAATCCGTCACAGAGCGGCTGAGGGGCGGGCGGCGCGCCGACCTTGCCCCGCTCACGCCGGAGGAACGGGGGCTGATCGCTCTGCTCAAGATGCGCGACGAGGGCAACGCCTTCGTCGGCCAATGGGAGATCACCGTCGCCGGGGAGGCGAGACGGGTGCCCAGCCGCATGGTCACCCTGGCGGGTCCCGAGCTGCTGATAGGCGGTCTCACCGCGCTGGAGCGCGACGTCGTGCGGGAGCGGGAGATCGACTGGCAGACCTACGGGCTCGCTGCGGTCGACCTCGCGGCGATCGCCTCGGGGGTCGCGCTGCTGCGTTTTGCCAGGACCGCCGTACGAGGCGGGGGCGCGACGCGCCTCGCCGCCCCAGCGCCGACACTCAGATCGGGCGCTCTTGCCGCCGCCGAGGTCCTGGGGATCAACGCCATCCGGTTCGGCGTGCCGCTCGGCCTGTGCGCACTCATGCTCCTGCACCCGGGCGTGTTCACCCACTATCTCTGGGTGCTTGCCGAGGCCCTGGGCGTCCCGGGCATCCTCGGCCCGCTCGTCGGCTGGGGCCTCGTGATCTCGCTGCTCGCGTTCCTTTCGAGCTGGCTGCTGCTTTCCGTCCGGCTCCTCCGCATCGCCGGCTGGCTGTTCGCCGGCCTCGCGCGGGGCTGCCGGCATCTTGCCGCCGCGGACCGAGGTTGATCGCCGAAATGAGATCAGAAGCGACCACCGCGCGGACCTGAATTCAGACCCTGCTCGAAACGAACATCTCAAGTGCCACGACCAGCGCTTGAGCCGGCCGACTTCACACTAAAATAGCGCAGGTCCGGGCGAGGCCGAATTGATGTCACGCACTGTGCGACCGATCGACGGACGGGGTAGGCCTCAACGACAGCCGTCGTGTCAGCCGCGCTGTTGTCGCTTGCAACCCGGCGCAAGACGCGCTCTCCCTACCGAGCTGCTCGACTAGCTCGCTCATGCGGGCAGTGAGATACTTGAAACGCGTCGCGAACTCCTGGACGGTCGAGTATTCGGCAGCGAAAGCCGGCGGGTTCAGCTCGGTCAATAACCTCGCGCGAGCCCGGAGAGCAAAGAACGTTTCTTCGAGCTCGTCCGGCACCTGGTACTGCACAGTCGCGAACTCGGTGGTACGTGTGCTGGTAGCCATCGTTTACGCCTCCATGAACAGCCCGCCGGGCACGCGGCGGACCGAGCGACTGCAGCGCCTATGCCGCCGCGGCTGATCGCTCGATCGCTGGTGGAGGTCCCGCAGGCCGCGAGCAGCAGGCCCATGATCGTGAACGCCGATGCCATGCAGGTCGCATAGCTCGCTCGTTCCTCGGCATGACTGTGATCTGATCCGTAAACGCGGCGCGGGGGTTCAGAATTCCCACGGCAACCAACGACCGTTCTTAGCCCGTTGTACTAGGCTGACGACCGGTTTGCTCCGCTGCGCCGGCCGGGCTGTCGGGGAGTATCGCCATGCAATTCCGGCGCCTAGGCGGTCGAAGCGGCGATAAAGTTCAGCCGGGCAGCGACCCGATCGCTGACGCGGCCTTGGCGAAGGTTCCATTTACGCCAAGCGTGCCGGCAATCGCGCCTCCCAGCTCCCTGAACGCCGCTCGAGTCTCGAGAACAGCATCAAGATCAGCTCCTGGGCTAGAAGCCGAACTCCGGCAAGCATCTCCGAAGCCCGCATGCTTCAGGTACCTTCCGTTGGATCTCGACCACTAACATGCCAGCAGACTTTTGCTCGAGACGATTAGTACCTCGAGCCGCCGTTATGCATGGACTTGTCGCTCGTCGACTTGTCGCTCATCGAGTTGCCGCTCATGCCCTGGTCACTCATGCTGGTACAGGCCGCAATGGTCGCGCTCAGGACCAGTGCTAAGGCCACGACAATCATTCGACGCATCGCTCCTCTCCCCGCGAGTTCGGCGCGCCCGACACCGCCGCGATTCGCGTCTTACGATGCCGCGAGCGGCTCGACTATTCGGCCGTTCACCGGATTGTGACCAGCGCGCGGCGCTCGCGGCCGCGATCACGGGCATCGAGCTTGAGGGAGCGATCAGCGGACGTTGCGTTATGCCGATGGTTGGACAAGCGAAGCTGGCCCGATCTGCTCTTGCCGTCGCGCTTGTGTTCTCAAGGACGTGCGCGGCAAGGGCTTGATGATCGGGATCGAGCTCGGCCCGCCACGCAGCGTCAGCCTGAAGCGGCTTATGGCCTGCTCGACAAGGCCAGCCCCGGCCTGTTCTGCAAGCTGATCCTGATCCCGTTGCTCCGGCGGCATCGGATCCAGAGCGGGCCCCGGCGCCCCGGCGTTAACGCGGATGCCCCGCTCCGCCAGCATCTGCGCCACGGCGGCGGTGAAGTCCGGGCCTATGACTTCAGTCGCTGAGCTCGAGGCGCATTAGCGGCCGATCAGGGCGACGTCGTGCGACTTCACGAAAGCCTGCTCGGCGGAACGTCGACACGAGCCCGTGATAAAGCGAGATGGGCGGACGGTTGGCGCTAGCGTCGACCGGGCAAGCATCGAGCATCCGTGCGCCGTTTTGGCGGGCCCAATCGACAGCGCCTGCGAGAAGCGCCGACGCGATCCCTTGCCGGCGGTAACCCGCCCTGGTCACGAAGCAGGAGATGCCCCACACCCGCGGGTTATCGGCTGGTGCCTCGGCCGTAGGCGCCGTCAGGCGACGCGCGCCATTCCAGCCCGGCACATCGGCGCGCGGACCGACCTGGACCCAGCCGACCGGAGCCCCGTCCCGATAGGCGAGCAGCCCGGGTGGCGGGCCTGCCTCGACGCGCGCCCGGAACAGCTGCCGCGTGCCGGCCCCAAGCGACGCCTCGAAGTCGCGCCGCGGCATGCGCCAGTACATGCACCAGCAGTGGCCGCATGCGCCGCGCCCGTCGCCAAACACGATTTCCAGATCGGCCCACCGGGCTGGCGTCAACGGAGCGATCTGGATCTGCGGTGGATGGGGTGAGTTGATGGCGCGCGACATTCGCCAATGCTTGGCGGTCTGCCCCGAGCCGTCAAGGCGGGCCTATGGATTGGGGACGTCGAGCCAAACGGCGATCGACTTGGCCGATCTCGCCAGGGGCCTATCAAGCGATGACGACTGAAAACGGACAGCCCGATCCGCAAGCAAACCCCACAGTTCGGCCCGGTGCTGAGCACAACGTGATCACATAAGCTTCAGATCGGTGACACTGCGGTGCTGGCTTCCGACGGTTACCGCGGAGAAGCTGCTGAGACTTGAGGGCACGTGAACATGCCAGTCCTGCGTCCCGTAGAGACCACCGATCCGCTCGCGGCTTCTCACCTCAATTGCCGCTTCGGGTCATTGAGCGACTGCCGCCGTCGCCACTGCCGATTTCTGCCCTTCGATCCGGAAGCGGTCGCCCAAGGTCGGACCAGCCTCCTTCAGGAAGCGCGCTTGGCCGCACCGTACCCCAAGTGCGCCGCCAGCACCCCTAACGCGGCCACCAGGATGCCCTGTGCTTGTTCCTGCCGGACCGGCCGGCCACCCCACCCCTGGCGCATCGCCCACTCGCGCACGCTCCGCTGCAGCCCCACGACGTGCCATACGCACGAGCCCGCCGGGCTGGACAGCCCGCCCAGCGCCTCGAGCGACTTGTGCACGCGGCGGCGGGCGTGGAGCTGGCGCTCGTTGAGGTCGGGCTCGCGCCCCGTACCCGGTACTCGCAGGATCGGGATCGCCCGCAGTGGGTCGAGATTGGCGATGATGAATGCGGCCTGGAAATCCCGTGCCGCATCATGCATCTCCGGCGAGATCGTCCGCGCCTTGAGCATCTTTCCCAAAGTATCCACGGTCCGATGGTGCACCACGATGCGGCCGTCCGGATCCTTCTCGCGCACCTCTTCGAGCTGGCGCCCGCGAACCTTGTTCGGCTTGATCCGCGCGCTCATCGACGGTCCTCCGGTCGCGTTCCGTAGAGCTTGACGCCGAGCTGTCGGATCAGCTCGCGCTCGGGCCAGCTGAGACGCGGATCCTGCTCGGCGACAACCAGGATGCCGTGGCGGCGCCAGCCGATTCGCTTCTCCGCCTCGGCATCGATCCGCCGCGGCAGATGACGGCCGAGGTGGCTGTGCAGCTCACGCATCAGAGAGCGCCTCCGCCAGGCGGCCGGCATAGCCCGCAATATTGGTGATGCCGTCGACGTGCCGCGGGTCGTGGGTCAGCCGTGCATGTTTCAGATTGATCACGGGCGTGACTTTGACGCCGATCACCAGTGACCCGCCGATCGCGATGTCCTCGAACGGTTTGATCGGCTGCCGATAGCTGCTGCGAAGCTTCGCAACCACAGCCGCGGCGTGCTCGAGGTGTGCGACCTTGCGCTCTCGCAGTCGGGCAAAGGGATCGGGCGACAGACCGGATGGTGCGTCGTAGGTCAGACGACCCCCACGCGGCGCAAGCTGGCCGGCGGCAGAGCGGCCGAGTTCGAACACCCTCACGACCGCGCTCACAGCTCCCCCCAGATACGGTCGTTGGCGGGCCTCTCTGGGTCGCCTGCGCCTCCACAGTGACGATTGTGACGGTCCGCCCCATATCGGACGTAATCGGTTCGCGCGTGCGCGCCTAGCGGATCACTACGGCCTATAAGGGGTGAGTCGTCACAATCGTCACTTCCGTCGCTCGCGGACCGCAATTCGATGCCGTAGAAGCCTGGCCCGCGGTTCGTCCGATGGCGCTGGAAGCCGCGTTCGTCAAGGCGCTTGCCCAGCGTCTGTGACGCGCCAGGGTGCGTTCCTCGAGGCTCAGCCCAGCTGCGCCAGTTGTCGTACAGATCCTTGAGCGCCGTCCAACCTACCCTGGGCGAAATGACGCATCGCTCCTCGAGCCACTGGCCGAGCAGGTCCTCGGCGTCGAGGTAGTCCTTGGTGGCGGCCCTGGCGCTGTCCGGCGGCGTAAGTCCCTCGCGCTGCCACGCCAGGCACCCGTCGATTGCCCAGCGAAGGATCGCGGGCCACTCCGCCTTGAGCTTTTCCGGCAGATGCTCGTCGCGCTCGGCCTCAGGGATGACCTGCAGGAACGGCACGAGCAGCACGCGCCGCCTGATCGCCTCGTCGACGCCTTTGAAGGATGGCTTGTGGTTGCCCGCGACGATCAGAGTGAACTGTGGCTCGTAGGTGAAGAAGTCCTGCCTCATGAACCTGGCGGTGATCGGGTCGCCGCCGGTCAGACTCTTGAGCTTCGGTTCATCCCAAGCTCGCCCGGGCGCTAGCTCCTGCGCGGTCACCATCCGAGCACCGCGCAACATCGCCATGTCGCAGGGGTGCCGATCCGATTGTGTCACGAGCAGGAGGTCGGACGGCGCTACGGCTGCGTAGTCGCCGAGCACTCGAAAGACCGTGTTCAAGAGCACGCCCTTGCCGTTGCCGCCTTGACCCCAGCAGAAGAGCAGCACGTGCGCGGAGACCCGGCCGCAGAGGCTGTAGCCGATCGCTCGCTGCATGAACGGGGCGAGCTCGGGATCGTGCCGGAAGATGCGCTCGAGGAACGCTTGCCAGATCGGTGCCGGCGTCCCGGCAGGCGCCGGCGCTACGGCCGTGCACTTGGTGATGAAGTCGGCCTGCCGCGCCGGGCGAAGTTCTCCGGTGCGGAGGTCGACCGTGCCCTGCGGCGTGCCGAGCAGCAACGGGTCCGCATCCCACTGATCGACCGTCGCGACCAGCTCCTCGTTGCTCCGTGCGAGGCCGACGACGTTCGCCACCATGGGCGCCGAGCGCAGCTGCTTGGCCAGCATCTCGGCCTGCTGGACGTCGAGGTGTTCGATCCCGCCCCGAGCTGCTGTCCGCACCAGGGAGTCGGCACGACCGCGCAGATACTTCCTGGCCCGGGTCAGGTGGGCGAGCTTCTCGTCAGGCTCCCACCGCGTGCCGGTCCAGATCATCCACTTGCCCCATAACGCGACGTGGCGAGCCTCGCTCTGCCACCTGCGCCCCATGTCGAGCGCGAGCCCATCATGCGAGAGATCGAGCAGAGCGTCGCCGTTGGCGTCGGGCGCGGCTCCGTCTGTGCCTGCATGGCTGGCATAGGCTTTCTGGAGTGTCCGCTCGACGTAGTCCCGCCGCGTTGCTTTGCCGTCGCCGCGGACGGCGATGATCAGGCACCAGGCGTCGACCGGCGGCCACCCTATCCGGCGGGCCAGCGAGGCGAGGGCGAGGTCCTGGCGCGACTGGTCACCGTCATAGCGGTCGAGGTCGAAGACGTCGGGGTGGTCGGCCCGGAGTGTTTCCAGAGTGGCGTCATCGAGCGGGTCCGGCGGCGCCGGTGGCAAGCCGAGGAAGCTGGCGCCGGTGTCACGGCCGTTCGGTTTCGGCGCCGCGCTCAGGGGAGGGAAAGTCCGGAGGATATCGGCGGACGTGTAGGGAAGGCGCGCACCTTCGTGCACGATGCGAACCTGAAACGGCCGTGCCGGATCCTTCTGGTGCCAGAAGCCCGGCACGCGCATGACCCGGCAAAGGTCGATGATCGAGTCGGCATCGCCGAAGGTCTTGGAGATGCATCGCTGCACGCCTTCGAATTGATCGAGCGGCAAGCCATCGACGAGCCAATAGGCCTGGTAGTGCCCGGGCGAGCTCTCGACCACGATATGCGGTTCGAGGGCGAAGCCGAGCAGTCCGTCAAGCGAGACCTGGCCGTCGCCGTCGAGGAACACGGCGCGGACGCGGATGACGTTTCCGCGCTTCCGACCGCGACCGTCGGTTTGGTTGATGCACACCCATACGGCCGCACGGAACTCGGTGTTGTGCCGTGCGAGCGCATTCAGATTGTCAGGCGACAGGTTCACGTGGCGAGCGAGCGGATCAGGCCGTGGCTTTTCCGCTGGCTTGGTGTCCGTCGCGATCTGGAACGTGAAGCGGGCCGCATTCTCGTCAAGCAGGGTCAGGAACCGGCGCGCCTGGTCGAGGTCCGGCACCAGCGGCGGTCGCTCCCTGGTGCCTCCTCCCGGCTGCTTTGGTGCGGTGGTCGCCATCACCGGATCCCAAGCCGTCGGCAACAGGGAGGCTCGCGTAAAGCGGCGAACACCGCCGGCCGATACCACGCGAGCTGCTCGGTGTCGCCGCCCTTGGCGGCGTCATGGATCGCCTGCGTCGACACGGTAGCGGTCCGAGGTCATGAGTGCTTGCTTTCGGAGCACGGACTCATAGAGAGCCGGCACGAACACGGCGCGATCGACCGAGCCGGAGTACCGACGACTGCCCAATACGAGTAGTCGCCCTTGCCGTGGCGCTCCTGAAGCAGACGCAGTACGCCCCGCTCCGCGAGCGCGAGGGCATGCTCGGCGACGGTCGCCAGCTTTCGGCGCTCCAGTTCATTGAGCGCGCTCGTGTCCTTCACTCGATCGATCGCCAGAAAGCCACGGTAATACTCCAGCCGTTCACCGGGCCCGGCGCGCACGACCCAGGCGCGTAACCTGGCGGGCGAGCATGGCACGCCGGTATGTGTCCGGTCCGGTTGCTCGAACATCTGCTCACCCTCGGAGACAAGAGGCGATCGACCATTGCGTTCTAGCAGATTCAGACTTACGTCGAAAGTAATAACGCCCGGCTTTCGTACTACTACGAAAACAAAGTAAGTAACGAGTACTACCGCTAACCACGGCGTGTCCCAGGGTAGCCGAGCGAAAACCGGTGCATCCTAGCTCGGCTCACCTGTCCCGCGAGCCGGATCTGGGGGCCCGTGGCGTGCGCTGCCTGACCCGCTCCGCCTCGAACGCCTCGATGTCTTCGAGGCGGTAGGCCACGCGGCCACCGAGCTTCAGAAACTGGGGGCCCTCGCCGAGCCAGCGCCAACGCTCGAGCGTACGCTCCGACAGGGACCAGCGTCGCGCCAGGTCGCGCTGATTGAAACGAACGGGAGAAGCCTTCATTTGCATTTCGCCTCATGGTAGAATGCCGCGCCGGCCAACGGGAGCTTGAGCCATGCGCGAGGAGCGTGACCGGGAGGGGGTCAGCCGATGGGACCGAAGTCCTTCACCGCGAGCGAAGAATACTTCAATTCCTGCGAAGATGCAAGTGTTGCGGCTAGTTGGGGACAAATTCGTATGTGCGCAATTCGGCGCAGATTTTATGAATACTTTGCGAGTGTTGTCCACAACGAGCTAGAGAGCCGATGCCGCGGACGACAGCGCACCCCACAGGCGGTCAGCACGAGAGTGTCGGCCACCGCATCAGGCGGCTCCGCAAGCTGCGAGGGCTGACCATCGAGCAGCTCGCCGGTCTGACGCACTCCAGCATGGGCTACATCTCAGAACTCGAGAACAATCCACAACGCTCCCCGTCGCTGAAGAAGCTGCGGGCCTTCGCACAGGCTCTCGATGTAGACGAGGCAAGTCTGCTCGACGGGGAGAAGAGCCGAAACCTTGCCACCGAGGATGAGCAGTTCGTCGCACGGTTCGTGGCGTTGCCCAAGGAGACGAAGCGCTTCTTCCGAGAGATCATGGAGTGGTACATCCGGAGCAGAATGAGATGAACTGCGTCAGGTGCGTTTTCCTCGCGGTACTTGCGGCTGCGTGCACACCTGCGGATGCCAAGATCGCTGGCGTCGCCTCAGTCATCGACGGCGACACGATCGAGATCCACGGCCAGCGCATCCGGCTGTATGGCATCGATGCGCCCGAAAGCTGCCAGACCTGTATCGACGCTTCCGGCCGAACATGGCGCTGCGGGCAAAAGGCGGCCCTGGCATTACAGGACCTGATTGGGCGCCGCACCGTCTCCTGCCATCAACGCGCTACGGCCGCATCGTTGCCCAGTGTCGGCAGGGCGACATCGACATCGGCGAGTGGCTCGTCGGCCGGGGGCTGGCGCTGGCGTATCGCAAGTACTCGAAGGCATACGTCGCCGCCGAGGAGACAGCCTCCGCTGCCAGGCGCGGCGTGTGGGCCGGCTCGTTCACAGCTCCCTGGGATTGGCGGCGAGAGCACGGCTCGTGCGGGCGCCGGCGGTAACCTCTCGGTAACAATCAACCTTTAGTTTGGCAGGCAGCTGATCGTCAGGGAGGACCGGCGATGGACGCCACGCCCGTTATCGATCTCGCCAACGCCGCTCAAGTAGCGCTCACCCGCATGCTCGACACCGGCCGCGTGATTGGCCACGATGAGAGCGGCCGCAAGGTGATCGCCGTCACCGTGGACGATTGGATTGTGGACTGGTTCACGAATCCGGACACAAAACGGCGGGCGACGAGGCCGTCACCTCGGTGTCGCAGCTCCTAGCGACCCGCCTTCGGTCACGGCTCGACCACTCCTCGAGCCTCTGATTGTTGCGGAGACGCATGCGCTGGTATTCGACGCCGGCGAAGATCTCACGAGGAGCACCGCGTCGTGGGACCACGATACCGACCCCGCGCTGCTCGCTTGCCCACGTGGTCGCGGCCGAACCCAGTAGGAACCGCCATGGCGCTGATGATGTGAGTGATGGTATCTGAATCACCAAAGCTTCTTGACCTCATCTGGCAGCCTTGCGCCGCGAGCGCGGAGACCACTGGGCTGAGCCTTTCATGCAAAAAGGAATACCGGGTTGCGCGGGGTCAGTTCGAGCCCTCGCGCCGAAGCTCTGAGATCTGCGTAGCAAAGGCCGTCCGGAGCAGCTCGATATCAGCCGTGAGCACCAGCTCATCGAAGCCCATTTCCAACCATTGCAGGGCTTGGTCCGGCCGAACCGCATGCATTATGACCGGCAGTCCGACAGCGTGGCCACTGGTGATGATGCTTCGCAGCGCATCGGCAAATCGAGGTTCGTCGCGATCCAGGCCCAGGCCGAGGCCCAGGTCCACGGGACCGATGTGAAGCCCGGAAATACCCTTGACCGCCGCAATCTTGGCAACGTCCCTGACCCCGCGCTGGTCCTCGATCATGGGATAGACGTGCGGCCGGATCTCGGCGACGTCCTCGGGTGTCGGCCGCATTCCGTAGCGCTGACCGCCGAAGCTGCGCACGCCCTCCGGCTGATAGCGCGCCCGCCGCACCGCCTCCTCCACAAGGGCCGCGCTCGAGGCCATGGCCAGCACCACGCCCGCCGCGCCGTGGTCGAGCACACGCGGGATAAGCTCCAGCTCCTGCTCGGCGACTCGCACCAGCGCCGCCATGCCGAGCGCATCAAGGAGCTGGATCCCGCGAAACGCGGTCCCGAGGTCCCAAGCGCCGTGCTGGAGGTCGATCCCGACCCAGTCGGGCTGCGCCCGGGCCGCCGCCTCCACAACGAGTGGCTCGGGCATCGATAACCACAGTCCGATCCTGGTCATCAGGGCCGTCTTCGCGTCAGGGGCCTGGCAGAGGGATTCATGCGCCTCGCATCGGTCGAGACATTGGTCGAGCCGGCCAGAGTCACGGCTTCCTCCCGACGTGCTGAGTGCGTCTGGCAACGAGCTCCTGAAGCTCCTCGACAGTGACCTCACCGCGGTCAATGACGCGCACGACGCGTCCGAGCTCGAGCAAGACGATCCGGTCGGCGACCGGGAGGACATGGCTCATGTTGTGATCGATGTACAGCACGCCCAGCCCGTGGTCGCGGGCACGGCCGATGGACTCGAGGACATTGCGTGTCTCCCGTACGGACAGAGCCGCGGTGGGCTCGTCGAGCAGGAGCAGCCGGGCGCCGAAATGCATCGCCCGCGTGATCGCGACCGATTGCCGTTCCCCGCCTGATAGCGTCCAAACCGGCTCCTCTGCCGAGCGGACCCGCGTGAGGCCCAGCTCCGAGATCGCCTTCTCGGCTGCCGTGCGCATCTGCCGTCGCCGCAGGACGCGCAAGGGACCGATGTTGCGAACGATCTCCTTGCCCAGGAAGAAGTTTCGCCACAGGCTCAGCTGGTCCACGATGGCCAGGTCTTGGTAGACCGCCTCGATGCCCATGGCCCGCGCGTCCGCCGGCGTCTTGAAGCCAACGTCCTTTCCCATGAATCGGAGGGTTCCCAATGTCGGCCGCTGGTAGCCGGCAAAGATCTTCAGGAGGGTGGACTTTCCGGCGCCGTTGTCCCCGACCAGGCCGACGACTTCGCCTGGCCAGACGGACAGGTTCACATCGAAGATGACCTCGCTCCGACCGTAGCTGTGCGAGACGGAGCGCAGCTCGAAGACCGGCTCCCCGGTGCGGTCGATCTCGTGAGTCGTCTCGGGGATGGGAACCGGGGCTTCCACGTGCAGCGGCAGCTCGCTCATGCCTGGCTGCCTCCGAACCGGCCGAGGCGAACATTGGCGATCACGACGACCACCAGCATGACTCCAATGAACGTCACGTAGAATGAGCCTGGCACTCCGATGAGAACGAGACCGATCTCGATGGTCGCAAGCAGAAACGCGCCGATGATCGTGCCCCAGATCGTACCCGTGCCCCCGAACAGCGACGTACCGCCCAATACCGCCGCCGTGATGGCGAGCAGTTCGTAGTTCTGCCCCTGCGCCTGGGTCACGCCATGGAGATAGGCGAACTGCATGCAGCCTGCGAGACCGGCAAAGAACGAGCTGATGACGAAATTGGTGCGCTTTACCAGCGCGGTGGGCACGCCCATGGCCCTCGCCGGCCCGACCTTGCCACCGGTCGCGAGGGTCCAGTTGCCGTAGCGCAGGCGCGTCAGCACGAACCAGAATGCCGTAGCAATGACGAACATCCACACGAGCGGCATGTAAAACGGCGTGCTGCCGATCCGGGCGCCCAACAACGACATCGCTTTGCTGGGGTCGAACATGATCAGCTGGTGCCCGCTAATGAGCAGGTTGTTCAAGCCCTGCAGCACGAAGAACATGCCAAGCGTCGTGATGAACGAGGGAATTCCGAACACCGTCGTGACGAAGCCGTTCGCGATTCCG
>JBKPDM010000262.1:0-5747 GCA_046727895.1 Pseudomonadota bacterium
ACCCGCGGCGCCCTCGACATCCCCGTCGTCGGTCTCGGCGAGGCGACTTTGCTTGCCGCGTTGAGCATGGGGCGCCGGCTCGGCCTGGTGACGATCGATCCGGTCTTCATCGAATGGCACGAGCGGCAGGTGCGAGCGCACGGCCTCGAGCAGCGCCTGGCCGGCGTGCGGGCGATTCATCTGGACCTGCCCGGCTTCATGCGTGCCTTCACCGACGAAGCGAGCTACGCCGCCGTGCGCGCGGACTTTGTCGAGCAGGTTCGTCCGCTGGTTGCCGCCGGGGCCGAGGTCATCATCCCGGCGGGCGGCCTGCCGATGCTGTTGTTTGCGCGCGAATGCCCCTTCGTCATCGACGGCGCGCTCGTGCTGAACGGCATCGCCGTGGTGGCCAAGGCTGCGGAGATGGCGCTCGCCCTCCACCGGCTCACCGGATCAGTGGTCAGCCGCCGCAGCACCTATGCCAAGGCTTCGCCGGAATGCGTTGCGGAGTACCTCAGCGCCCGCTGGTGAGCCCGCCCACGCCGCGCACTCGTACTCCACACGCCCGCGCGCTCAGGCGACGACCGCCTGCTCGATCAGGCTGCGCCCGGTCATCGCCGGATGCGCCGGCAGGCCGAGCAGCGCCCGGATCGAGGGCGCAAGGTCGACGATGTGCGCCGGCGGCAGCTCGATCCCCTGCGGCTGCGCGGGCCCGGCGGCGATCAGAAAGCCTTCGGCGCGGTGGTTGCCGCTGCGCCCGTCCGGATGGCGCCCCGGCGTGGGCCAGGCGACCGACCCCAGCGTCGGCGAGCGGACCGCGCGATGGCGGGCCGGACGATCGGACCAGCGCACGATGAGGTCCGGCAGCCCGGCCGTGCGCTCGCCCCCGGCCAGCAACCGATCGGTCCGTCCGACGGTCGCGACGATGGGCTCGCCGCTGTCCGCGTCGACAAAGCTCGCGAGGCCGTCCGCGATCCGCCGGCAGAGCGCCTCGAACGGCGCGCCTGGCTCGACGACGCCACGCCTCTCGCGGCCGCGTCGGTTGATCCGCACATAGCCGTGCAGATCGGCCATCAGGCTCACCGCCAGGCTGCTCGACCAGTCGACGCCGCCCAGCCGCCAGAACGTCATCAGCCGGTCCTGCAGCGCGATCGGCAGGCGCCGGGTGAGCGCATGACGCCAGGCAAGCGGCACCTGACGCCGCGCGGCCGCGAGGCCCCGGTTGCCAGGCGGGCCGCCGTTCAGGATGCGCTCGAGCAGCGCCGGCAGGATCTCGACCCGGCTGGTGTTCGGCCCCATGCCGTGGAGCGAGAATACCAGCACCGGCACCTCCGCGCCGACCGCCTCGAGCAGGCGTCCGACCGCGCCATCGCACGCGACATAGACCTCCCGCAGCGCCTCTGCGAGCGTCTCGGCAAGGGTCGCGTCGGGCTGATCGCTCAGATTCGCGCGATCCCACAGCTGATGACCGCCGCGATGGGGCGCGCCGAAGGTCAGAAGGCAGAGTTGCCAGGGCTGCTCGCCCATCAGACGGACGGCGACGTCGGCGAGCGCCGCGGTCCGCGCCCGTAGATCGTCGCGCACCGCGAGCAACGCGCGCGCGGCTTTCAGGCCCGGCGCCTCGGGCCGCATCGGCGCCATGCCGTACTCGCGCCGCAGCCAGGCGGCCAGCGAGGGCGGATAGGTCGCATGGCTCACCAGGCTGTCGTGGCTGGTCCAGCCCGAGATCTCCAGGCCGGCAAAGGGCCGCGGCGCGTAGCCCATCGGCATGTCGAGCGCGATCACCCTCGCCTCCGGGCTGCCCAGATCGCGCCAGAAGGGCGGCGCCGGCAGCCAGTCCGGTGTCGGGCGGCGCATGCTCATCAGATCCGGCCGCCACTGCAGGTGGTGGTAGATCCCGTGATCCTGCGCCGGCCGGCCGGTGTTGAAGGTCGGCCAGGGCGAGCCGGACAGCCACTCCGAGGCGCCGGTAGGAGCCCGCCCGGCAAAGGCGCCCAAGATGCGCCAGCGTGCCGTCGGCGATCCACCGCTCGATCAGGTCGGGCTCGGCCGCATCCAGCCCGATCGCCAGAACCCGCGCGAGCCGCCGCCTGCCGCGCTCGACCATCGACCCCCGCATCCTTCCCGCCAGGAAGCGCCGCGCTCGCGACCTCTTCCCGCTCGTGATCCCTCAAGTTCGCAGGCTGCCCTGCCGGGCGCCCCGAGGCAACCCACCCAACCCAAGAAAAAGCCGGATCTGCCCGTCACCGCGGTCTTGCGATCGCCCCGGCTCCAGCCGATGGCCGGAGCGAGCCCCGCCGCCGGTCTTGATGCGGTCCCATGCGCGCACCAGACTTCGGATGCAGCGAGTCGATCGAGCGCAGAACCGATGGCCTCCACCCACGAACACGCCGCTCTCCGGGCCCGCTTCGCCCGCCGCACACGCTACCTGCACCGACGTCCGCGGCTGGTCCTCTCCGTCCTGCTCGGCATCCTCGCCCATCTCGCGCTCCCCACGAGCATCGGCGAAGGCACGCGGCTGCTTGGGGCCTTCGACCTTGCGGCTTTCGCCTTCCTCGGCGCCGTCTGGATCATGATGGCGCGCGCGACCACGGCCGGGATGCGCCGCCGCTCCCAGATCGAGGACGAGGGTCGCTACGTCGTGCTGGCTCTGAGCGCGGCGACCGCGGTCGCCATCCTGCTGGCGATCGCCCTGGAGCTGCACCACATCCGCGACCAGCCACCGGCCGCCGCTGGCCTGCGCGTCACCCTCGCGGCCC
Source organism: Pseudomonadota bacterium (assembly GCA_046727895.1). Classification (GTDB taxonomy): domain Bacteria; phylum Pseudomonadota; class Alphaproteobacteria; order Geminicoccales; family Geminicoccaceae; genus DATAOG01. The sequence goes on from JBKPDM010000262.1 coordinate 2,739, forward strand.
TCACCATCCTGCTCGCCTGGTCGTTCATGAACACCATATTCGCCCTGCACTACGCCCATTTCTTCTACGGCGACGCCGCCGCCCCCGCGGGCGCCGACGACCGCGGCCTCGCCTTCCCCGGCCGCGCCGAGCCGGACTACTGGGACTTCCTCTACTTCTCCTTCACCATCGGCATGACCTTCCAGGTCTCCGATGTGCAGATCGAGAACCACCGCCTCCGCCGAATCGCCCTCGCCCACGGCGTGCTCGCTTTCTTCTTCAACGTCGTGGTCCTGGCGCTGACCATCAACATCATCGCAGGCCTGCTCTGAGGCGTCCGCAAGATCGGCCTCGTCCGCGGGCGCTAACAACAGATCGTCGGGGATCTGCCAGTCGCGCAGCAGGCCGGGCTGACGGGCTGTGCGCTCGGCGAGCGGCATCAGGCGCGCGACCGGTCGTCCGTCTCAGGCCGGAGCCGGCCGAACCCGCCGGACGTTGGCGGTGATCTCGGCCTGGCGCCGGCGGGCGCGGGCAAGGTCGTGGTCGGCCTGCATGCCCATCAGCATCGCCGCCTCCAGGCCAAACGCCGCCTCGAGCCGGAGCGCCATCTCCGGCGACAGATCGATCCGCTGGTTCAGGAACAGGGACAGGTTCGAGCGGCTGACGCCCAGCGCCCCGGCCGCCTGGGTGACGGTGAGGCCGAGCGGCTTCACGACATCCTCCCGGACCAGCTCGCCCGGATGGGGTGGATTCCGCATCGGACCGAGCGCTGCGCTGCTCATCGAAGCGCCTCTTTCGTTCAGTGATCGTCGATCAGGTCGAGATCGAACGCATCGCCGTCCTCGAACCGGACGATCAGCCGCCAGTTGCCGGTGACCGTGAAGCTCCAGTACCCCGCCAGATCGCCCTTCAGGACGTGGATGCGCCAGCCAGGCAGCGCGGCGGCGGCCAGCTTCGGGAGCAGACGCTCGATGGATCGCTGCCATCATGCGCCGCAGCTTCGAAGCCGCGGCCGCCGGCACGCCCCGGTCGTCCTGCTGCCAAAGACGTCGCAACCCCTTGTGGCGGATGGTCCTGATCGCCATTCCGTCGCTTGTTATATAACGTTCAACAGAGAGCGATCAAACAGCCATACTCCATTCTCGGCGGATGACGGGAACGCTCGGCTTGGCCATCAGTAGCTCGGCCGCCTTGGTCTGCGCGCCTGGGTTGGCGGCGCGCGGCGCGCCCCGCGAAGGTGAAGACTTCGCGGGCCCGTCATGAGGTCTTCGAGCCCGGTCCTGACTGACCGCAAGGCTACGCTTCCCAGGCACGCCGACGCTCTTGATTCCCATGGGAAGCGGGTCGACATTCGCCCCGACGGCAATTGGCTTGAGGCGTGAATATGCGCACCTCGACCTACGAGCAGGACTTCTACGCGTGGACGCGGGCGCAGGCGGCGGCCCTGCGGGCGGCGCGCCCCAACAGGTTCGACTGGAAGCACATTGCCGAGGAGCTCGAGGCCACAGGCCGGGGCGAACGGGATCAGATGGAGAGCCGCGTCCGTCAGATCCTTCTGCATCTGCTCAAATGGCAGTTTCAACCATGGCTGCGCTCGCGCATCTGGCGCAACACGCTCTGGGTCCAACGCCGCGATCTGGCCAAGCTGCTGCGCCGCAACCCCAGCCTGCGTGGTCATGTCGAGGAAGCGCTGGCGGAGGAGTATCCTGCGGCAGTCGCCGGCGCGCTCGACGCGACCGGCCTGCCCGACGGCGCGTTCCCGGCGACCTGCCCGTATTCAGCCGAGCAGCTCCAGGACCACGACTTCCTCTCGGATTGACCCGCCCCCGGCGTTTCTCCTGGCTGCTGGACATCGCGCGCCGAATGATTTATGGCGCCGAACCCTACCATAAGGAGTTCGCCGGATGATTGCCGCTACTTCGAAAGGATTGAGGATCGCGCCGCCACCTTGACCAAGTCCGCTTCCGATCGGACCTCGACGCCCAGCAGCCTTCGGCCCCCCAGCTTCTGGAGCGCCAGCTCGACCCGCGAACGGGGCCGGCCTCTCGAATTCGAACCCGCCGGCTGTGCGAACCGACGGCCCGGCTCCGCCATCTGCCCCCTCCTTGCAACCTGCCACCACATCACGGGCATCTTGCCAGACCACAGCAAGGTGATCGGCGCAATGGGCAGGCCACCCGCGATCGGATCAAGCTTGCACTGGTCCGTGGCGCACAATCGTGCATAGATGGTCGCAGCAGGCTGGATCGCTATTTAGGCGAAGGACGTGCTAGGAGGGGTCAATGCGTAGCACTTCTGCCGTGATCGCTCTCGCAGTCTTGCTGTTTGGGTGCACAACAGTCCGTTCGAATGTGACTCGGTTCGACCAACTGCCGCACGATACCACGGAACATCGGTGTATTTCCTGCCAATCGGAGAGCAACAAGCGAGCGTGGCGTACCGCACTTACGTCGATCGGGTCGGTGTCGAGCTCGCCAAGTATGGTATAGGCAGGACCGACGACATCCAGGAAGCCAACTACGTCGCTATCATGGTCTACGGCTCGAGCGGTGGCCGCCAGATTTCTGGCGCGGTTCCGCTCTATGGCCAAACCGGAGGCGGCACGACATACCATTCGGGGTCGGTGTCGACTTTTGGCTCCGGTGGCAGTTCCTTCGGCTCAAATAGCGGCCAGAGCTACACTGCACCGACCTATGGGATCGTCGGTATGATGCCGTACACTCGGACCGAGTATGACCGCTTTTTCACTATCCGCATAATTGACCTTAAGCACTCGACGAAAGACAACATCGTGCCCGTTTATGAAGGCCAAGTCTTGAGTACGGGAAAAGCCGGCTCATTTGATCAGGTGGCAGGGTGCATGATCCAGGCGTTGTTTCAGGATTTCCGGCGGTCAGGCTCGGATCGCGTCGACATTGATCTTTCCGTGTGCCAATGACCGGTCCCTTGGGCGCCGGTTCCAGCCGTCGTGGCCTTTGAACGAGGAGAATCTAGCCAATGGCGCTGGGCCGGCTGTGGGCAGGCAATGTT
>JBKPDM010000263.1:0-6919 GCA_046727895.1 Pseudomonadota bacterium
GTCGTGTTCGACATCGACTACCGGCCGGTGCTCTGGGGGCTGACCGGCCTCGGCCTCGGCGAGGAGCGCTTCGTCGCCAGCGAGAACGTATCCACCCATCTGCAGACCATCCTGCCCGAGTGCGACGTGATCGTCGGCACCGAGGAGGAGATCCACATCGCCGGCGGCTCGACCGACACGCTGGCCGCCTGCCGCCGCATTCGCGCGCTTGCGCCCGAGGCTCTGATCGTGGTCAAGCGCGGGCCGATGGGCTGCACCGTGTTCGAGGGCGCGATTCCCGACGACATCGAGGAGGGGATCAAGGGCCCGGGCTTCCCGGTCGAGGTGTTCAACGTCCTGGGCGCGGGCGATGCCTTCATGAGCGGCTTCCTCTGCGGCTATCTGCGCGAGGAGCCGATCGAGACCTGCTGCGCCTATGCCAACGCCTGCGGCGCCTTCGCGGTCTCGCGCCACGGCTGCGCCCCGGCGATCCCGAGCTTCGAGGAGCTCAGCTGCTTCCTCGAGCACGGCTCGAGCGAACGCGCGCTCAGAAAGGACCGCAAGCTCGAGCAGGTGCACTGGGCGACCAACCGGACGCGCGAGTGGCCGCGTGTGCTCGCGATGGCCTTCGATCACCGCGCCCAGCTCGAGGAGATGGCCGACGCCGCCGGCGTCACCCATGAGCACATCCCCTACTTCAAAAAGCTCGCTCTCGAGGCGGCCCGCCGCGCGGCCGGCGAGCGGAGCGATTTCGGCATCCTGCTCGACGACCGCTTCGGTCAGGACGCGCTCGATGTCGCGACCGGTCTCGGCTGCTGGATCGGACGCCCGATCGAATTGCCGGGCTCGCGGCCGATCCGCTTCGAGGGCGGGCCCGACGTCGGCTGCACGATCCGGGAATGGCCGACAGGTCACACCGTCAAATGCCTGATCTTCTATCACCCCGACGATCCGGAGGGCTTGCGGGCCGAGCAGGAGGCGCAGGCGCTTCGCCTGTTCGACGCCTGCCGCAGGACCTTCCACGAGCTGCTCCTTGAGATCATCCCGGGCAAGTCGGAGGCGCCGGTCGACGAGCGCACGCTCGCCCGGGCGCTCGAGCGCTTTTACGAGCTCGACATCTACCCCGACTGGTGGAAGCTGCCCGATCCCGCGAGCGAGCGCGCGTGGCAGGCGATCGCCGAGGTGATCGAGCGCCACGATCCGCATTGCCGGGGCGTCCTGCTGCTCGGCCTCGATGCCCCCGAGGCGGAGCTCGAGGCGAGCTTCCGGCTCGCCGCGCGGCAGCCGGTCTGCAAGGGCTTCGCGGTCGGGCGGACGATCTTCGGCAGGCCTGCCCAGGCCTGGCTCGGGGGCGAGATCGATAACGCCGAGGCGATCCGCCGGATGGCCGACGGTTATGCGCGCCTGATCGCCGCATGGGAGCGGGCGGCATCCTGAGGTGGAGGGAATCGACATGTCGAAGCTGCTGCTCAAGTCACACCCGCCGGACGCGCGCGGGCTGGTCCACCGGGTAACGCCAGCGAGCGCCGGCTGGGGTTACGTCGGCTTCGAGCTGTTCCGTCTGCGACCCGGCCAGACGCTCGCGGCCGAGACGGGCGGCGACGAGGCCTGTCTGGTCATCGTCGGCGGCAGGGCGACGATCGAGGCGGGCGATCAGCGCTTCCCCGACGTCGGCGCACGCACGAGCCCGTTCGAGGGCAAGAAGCCCTTTGCGGTCTATGTGCCCTACCAGAGCCACTATCGGGTCGAAGCGGCGAGCGAGCTCGAGCTTGCCGTCTGCCGGGCGCCGGGCGGGAGCCGCCATCCGGTCCGCCTGATCGGCCCCGATCAGGTCGCCTACAGCCTGCGCGGCAAGGACACCAACACGCGCCACGTCTACGACATCCTGCCCGAGAGCGAGCCCGCGCACTCGCTCCTCGTGGTCGAGGTGATCACCCCCTCGGGCTGCTGGTCGTCCTATCCCTCGCACAAACACGACACCGACAACCTGCCGCACGAGTCGCGCCTCGAGGAAACCTACTATCATCGCCTCAACCCGCCCCAGGGCTTCGCCTTCCAGCGCATCTACACCGACGACGGCTCGCTCGACGAGACGATGTGCATCCATGACGGCGACGTCACGCTGGTGCCCAAGGGCTACCATCCCTGCGGCACCGCGCATGGCTACGATCTCTACTATCTGAACGTCATGGCCGGCCCGAAGCGGGTCTGGCGATTCAACACGGAGGCAGCGCACCGCTGGCTGCTCGCGTCCTGAGCAGCGATCAGCCGCAGCCGTCCGTCGGGCTGTCCTTTCGGTTTGAGGGAGCAAAAGAGATGAGCACCATCCGGTTGACCGCGGCGCAGGCCCTCGTTCGCTACCTGGCGGCGCAGCGCACGCTGATCGATGGTGCCGAGGCGCCGCTGTTCGCAGGCGTGTGGGCGATCTTCGGTCACGGCAACGTGGCCGGGCTGGGCGAGGCGCTCTACCACGCCCGCGCGACGCTCCCGACCTTCCGCGCCCACAACGAGCAGGCCATGACCCACGCCGCGATCGCCTTCGCCAAGGCGAAGTTCCGCCGCCAGATCATGGCGTGCACCACCTCGATCGGCCCGGGCGCGCTCAACATGGTCACCGCTGCCGCGCTCGCCCACGTCAACCGTCTGCCGGTGCTGCTCCTGCCGGGCGATACCTTCGCCAATCGCCGCCCCGATCCGGTGCTGCAGCAGATCGAGGACTTCGGCGACGCGACCGTCACCGCCAACGACTGCTTCAGGCCGGTCTCGCGCTTCTTCGACCGCATCACCCGGCCGGAGCAGCTGCTCGTCTCGCTGCCGCGCGCGATCCAGGTCCTGACCGATTCGGCCGAGTGCGGCCCGGCCACGATCGGGATGAGCCAGGACGTCCAGGCCGAGGCATTCGAATTTCCCGAAGCCTTCTTCGCGCCGCGGACGATCCGCCCGCGCCGGCCGATGCCGGACCCGGCCGAGCTCGAGGCCGCGGTGAGACGGCTCGAGGGGGCCGAGAGGCCGCTGATCATCGCGGGCGGCGGCGTGCTCTATTCGGGCGCCGCCGAGAGGCTCCAGGCGTTCGCCGCGAGGCGCCGGATCCCGGTCGCCGAAACCCAGGCCGGCAAGGGCGCGCTGCCCTGGGACCATCCGCAGAATGCCGGCTCGATCGGGGTCACGGGCTCATCGGCAGCCAATGCGCTCGCGGCCGAGGCGGACGTCGTTCTGGCGATCGGCACCCGGCTGCAGGACTTCACGACCGGCTCGCGCGCTCTGGTCCCGGGCGCGGCGACCCTGATTCAGCTGAACGTCGCCGCCTTCGATGCCGGCAAGCACGGCGCGCAGCCGCTGGTCGGCGATGCCAGGCGGACGCTCGAGGCGCTCGATCAGGCCCTTGGCGACTACGTCGCGGGCGCGAGCTGGCAGGCGCGCGTCGAGGGGCTGAGCCGCGACTGGAGCACGAGCGTCGAGCGGGTGACCGCGGCCAGCAACGTCGAGCGCCCCTCGGATGCTCAGGTTCTGGGCGCGGTGAACCGGAGGGCGGCTCGGGACGCGATCGTCGTCTGCGCCGCCGGCGGCCTGCCCGGCGAGCTGCACAAGCTCTGGCGGACCGGCCAGCCGGGCGGCTACCATCTCGAATACGGCTTTTCCTGCATGGGCTACGAGATCGCGGGCGGCCTCGGGATCAAGATGGCGCACCCGAAGCGCGAGGTCTTCGTCCTGGTCGGCGACGGCAGCTACCTGATGCTCAATTCCGAGCTCGCCACCTCGGTCATGCTCGGCCTGAAGCTCACCGTCGTGCTCCTGGACAATCGCGGCTACGGCTGCATCGACCGGCTTCAGCGCGCCTGCGGTGGTGCCTCGTTCAACAATCTGTTCGATCACGTCGATCACATGAGCGATCCGGCCCTGGTCGATTTCGCGGGCCACGCCCGGGCGCTCGGCGCCGAGGCCGAGAAGGTCCAGAGCATCGCCGACCTCGAACGCGCCCTCGAGCGCGCCGCGGCCGCGAGCAAGAGCTACGTCATCGTGATCGATACCGACCCCGCGATCACCACCGAGGCGGGCGGCGCCTGGTGGGATGTCGCGGTGCCCGAGACGTCCGAGCGCGCGGAGGTGCGCCGGGCGCGCGAGGGCTATGTCGCCGCCATGGCGAGGCAGAAGATCGCCTGAGAACACCGACCGTCGCCGGCTCGGCCGGCCTTGGCACAAAAAGCATAGAGGAGAGGCCCGATGCCGAGGGACATCCCGCATTTCATCGGCGGCAAGCGCGTGCAGGGACGAGGCAGCCGCGCGACGCCCGTGTTCAACCCGGCGACCGGCGAGGCGACCGGCCGGGTCGCGCTCGCCACGACCGAAGAGGTGGCCCAGGCGGTCGAGGTCGCGAAGGCGGCCTTTCCGGGCTGGGCGCGGACCACGCCGCTCCGGCGCGCGCGCGTCCTCAACCGCTTCCTGCGCCTGCTCGACGAGCAGGGCGACCAGATCGCCGAGGTGATCGTTGCCGAGCATGGCAAGGTGTTCTCCGACGCCCAGGGCGAGATCGCACGCGGCATCGAGGTGGTCGAGTTCGCGACCGGCGCGCCCCATCTCCTGAAGGGCGAAATCACCGAGAACGTCGGCACGCGGGTCGACAGCCACTCGCTGCGCCAGCCGCTCGGCGTGGTCGCCGGGATCACGCCGTTCAACTTCCCGGCCATGGTGCCGATGTGGATGTTCCCGGTGGCCCTCGCCTGCGGCAACTGCTTCATCCTGAAGCCCTCCGAGCGCGATCCCTCCGCCTCGCTGCTGCTCGCGGACATGCTGAAGGAGGCCGGGCTGCCGGATGGCGTATTCAACGTCGTGCAGGGCGACAAGGAGGCGGTCGACGGCCTGCTCCACCATTCGGACGTCCAGGCGGTGAGCTTCGTCGGCTCGACGCCGATCGCCCGCTACATCTACGAAACCGCGGCGCGGACCGGCAAGCGCGCGCAGGCGCTGGGCGGCGCCAAGAATCACATGATCGTCATGCCCGATGCCGATCTCGATCTCGCCGTCGACGCGCTGATGGGGGCCGCCTACGGCGCTGCCGGCGAGCGCTGCATGGCGATCTCGGTCGCGGTGCCGGTCGGCGACGAGGTGGCCGACGCTTTGATCTCGCGCCTCGAGCCGCGGATCCGCGGCCTCAAGATCGGCCCGGGCAACGACCCCGAGGCGGAGATGGGACCGCTCGTGACCGCCCAGCACCGGGACAAGGTCAAGAATTACATCGATATCGGCGAGCGCGAGGGCGCGAAGCTGGTCATCGATGGTCGCGGTCTCAGTCTGCAGGGCTACGAGAACGGCTTCTTCCTCGGCGGCACCCTGTTCGATCGGGTCACGCCCGAGATGACAATCTACAAGGAGGAGATCTTCGGGCCGGTGCTCTCGGTTGTACGCGCCGACGGCTACGACCAGGCGGCCCAGATGATCAACGCGCACGAATTCGGCAACGGCACGGCGATCTTCACCCGTGATGGCGACGCTGCGCGCGAGTTCGCGCACCAGATCCAGGTCGGCATGGTCGGGATCAACGTGCCGATCCCGGTGCCGATGGCGTTCCACAGCTTCGGCGGCTGGAAGGCCTCGCTGTTCGGCGACCACCACATGCACGGACCGGAAGGCGTGCGCTTCTACACGCGCCTCAAGACGATCACCTCGCGCTGGCCGACCGGGATCCGCCGCGGCGCCGACTTCGTCATGCCGACCATGCGCTGATCCGGTGGCGCCAGGTCGAGGCCTCTGATGTAAATATCATCAACGACCCGGCTCCAGGAGCGGCTTGTTGATCCGGGAGCGAGCTTCATGCTACCTGATTGGATCAACGAATCACGCCGTGCCGGGCGAGGAATCGGCCGGCGCGCGGGCGGTGCAGAACCGCGGCTTTCTGTGCCGGGGAGGCGAATGATGGAATTCTCATCATCCCGGTTGGGAAATGGAGTGGCTGCGCCCGGCCGGCCGTGCGCGTTCCCCGGCGCGCGCCAGAGAGGCGCATCGCTCTACTCGCAACCCCTGAATGGGAGACGGCCGTGAAACTCTGTGCAGTGTCCGACAGCATTGGGCACCTCTCCTACCGCGATGCCGCGAAAGCGTCGGCGGAACTCGGCCTTGCGGCGCTGGAAATCTGCATGGGCAACTGGTCCGGCGCGCCGCACGCCAAGCTGCAGTCCCTGGTCGAGAGCGAGCAGGCAAGGCGTGAGTTCCTGGCCGTGCTCGCGGATAGCGGCTTGGCGCTGGCGGCGCTGAACTGCAGCGGCAACCAGCTGCATCCGGTCGATGGCGAGCGCCAGAGCAAGGTCGTCTACCAGACGGTGCGCGCGGCCGAGCTCCTGGGCGTCGATACCATCGTCCTGATGTCGGGCCTGCCGGCCGGTGGACCGCAGGATGTCCGCCCCAACTGGGTCACCTGCGCCTGGCCGCTCGAAAACAGCGAAATCCTCGACTGGCAGTGGAACGAGAAGCTGCTGCCGTTCTGGCGCGATCTGGTCACCCGCGCGAGGAACAGCGGCATCAGGAAGCTCTGCATCGAGCTGCACGGGCATCAGCTGGTCTACAACGTTCCGACCTTGCTGAGGCTGCGCCAGGAAGTCGGCACGATCGTGGGCGCGAATTTGGATCCCAGCCATCTCCTCTGGATGGGTGCGGACCCGCTGGCCGCCATCGAAGCCCTGGGCGATGCCATCCATCATGTCCACGCGAAGGACACGCTCATCAACCAGCCGGCCGCGGCTCTGACGGGGCGCCTTGAGACGCTCGGACACGAGCGCGTCAAGGAGCGTGCCTGGAGCTACATCACGCTCGGCTACGGCCAGGATGAGCGCTGGTGGCGGGAGTTCTGCTACCGGCTGCGGCTCAATGGCTACGACGGCTGGCTGTCGATCGAGCGTGAGGACAACCTGCTCTCGCGCATGGAAGGAATGCGCAAGTCGGTCGATCT
>JBKPDM010000264.1:0-2387 GCA_046727895.1 Pseudomonadota bacterium
GTTCTACACCGAGCACATGAACTATCCCTATGGCGTGCATGTCGCCGTCGCCAAAGTCGATCGGGAGACCGGCGGAGTGGCGATCGAACGCTATCTGCTGGCCTATGATGTCGGCCGGGCGGTCAATCCGATGCTGATCGAAGGTCAGCTCGCGGGCGGCTTCGCGCAGGGAGTCGGCGGCGCGCTGCTCGAGGAATTCCTCTACGACGAGCGCGGCGAACCGCTGTCGGTAAATTTCGCGGATTACCTCATGCCGACGGCGCGAGAGGTGCCGGCGCTCGACGTGCTGATCACGGAGGATGCGCCGTCACCGCTCAATCCGCTCGGCCTGAAAGGCGCGGGGGAGGGCGGCGTCAACGCGGTCGGCGCGGCGGTCGCCGCGGCCATCGACGATGCGGTCAATATCCCGGGCGCAATCACCCGCCTGCCGGTGACGCCGCAACGGCTGCGCGCCATTCTCGAGCGGGCGGGGCGCTAAGTGTGCGCCAGCCCGGACTCCTAACAGTGGAACTGAACGGCTTTGGCCATGGTGTGACCGCGGCTTGGAGGGCTGACCCGCCCTGCGAAAAGGCTTGCAAAAACTGCGCGACGCGCACAGACGATGCCTTGATGCCTTATTGACTTGCGGTCGCCTGGGTATCCATCGCTCATAGACTAATTCACGGCAGCCAGCCATTGCGCTCGCGCAAAGCACGCGGGAACGAAGAAGATCAGTGTACGGAACGGCCGCCGGAGTTCCGACGAGGTCTTCGCTGGGAGGCTTGCACTCTCGAAGCCGGGCGTGCGGAAGAGACCTTGACACCGGCAGCGGCCAGGAGAACCGCGGCCGCCTTTTGTGCCGCGCGCGCCACTTTGGGATCCCCGCGCACCAATGCCCCGGCAATTGCGCCATCGACGAGGAGCAGCAACTGCATCGACAGGCCATCGGGGTCAGCGACATCAAGCCGGCTCAGCAGCTCGCGGAACCACATGCGCCGTTGCTCCTTGAATGCGAGCGCGATCTTGTTGGCCGCGTGCTTCGGCTGTTTCAATTCGGCGACGGCGTTGACGAACGCACAGCCGCGGAATCCGCTCTTTGCAAATGACCGCTCGAGCCGATCAAACTCGCCGAGTATCTGTTCAGCGGGTGGCTGGTCTGAATAGCCTCCTAGCTGGATCCGGCGTGCCAAATACGCCGTGATCAGCTCGTCCTTCGAAGGATAGTGGTTGTACAGCGTCCGCTTGCTGATGCCGACCTTCTCCGCGATCGTATCGACGCCGACGGCACGGATGCCCTGGCCGTAAAACAACCGATCGACCGTATCGAGGATACGCGCCTCCATTGCTGTCTTTTCTTTAGACCGTTCCATGGTGCACAGACCTGTGTAATTTGCGGTTGACAAATCGCCTATTGTAGTTACACAGACCTGTGTAATCAAGCTTCCCGCGGACGCCGAGCGCGATTTCGCGGGGCCCTCCGACAGCGGGCCTAAACGGCTCGAGGGATTGCTTGTGCCCGGAGGGCCGTGGAGGTCGAGATGGCTGACATCAGAAGCATCCGTCCGGTTGCTCCGATCTTGATCGGCGCCGCAGTCATGCTGAGCCTGTCGATGGGCGTGCGCCAGAGCTTCGGGCTTGTCATGCCCTCGCTCACGCGTGACATCGCGATCTCGGTATCCGAATTCACGCTGGCGCTGTCGGTGCAGAATCTGGCCTGGGGTGCTTTGCAGCCTTTTGCCGGCGCGCTAGTGGTGCGCGTCGGCTTCCGCCCCGTCATGCTGACTGGGGCCGCGCTCTATTGCGCCGGGCTCCTGCTTCTCGCCGGCGCCCACGGGCTCTTGGGCGTGATGCTCGGCGCCGGCGTGTTGATTGGCGTCGCGCTCGCCTGCACGGCCTCAGCCATCGCCTTGGCCGTGGCATCCCGTGCCGTGCCGGAGAAGACGCGCAGCCTGGTGTTGGGTTTCATCACCGGCGCGGGATCGCTCGGGGCGCTGCTATCCGCGCCGCTTGGACAGACGCTATCAGTCGCGTTTGGCTGGCGCGTCGAGGTTTTCGGCTTCTTGGCGCTTTGGTCGCGATGCTGCCCGCCGCGTGGTTCGCCGGAAATGTCGACAAGATAGCGTTGCCGCCTTCGGCCACGGACCGGTCCGAAGCGTCGGCGAGGGCTGCGGTGCAGACCGCCATGGCGTCCGCGCCATTCATCGTTATGGCAAGCGCCTACTTCGTCTGCGGGCTGCAGCTCCTGTTCATCACCACGCATTTACCCTCCTATCTGGCGATCTGCGGCATGGACCCGATGCTCAGCGCCGAGGCGCTCGGCGTCATCGGCTGCTTCAACGTGCTCGGCAGCGTGTTCTTCGGTTGGGCGGGAGGGCGCTGGTCGAAGCAGGCGCTGCTCGGCATCATCT